>NZ_BCBQ01000019.1:0-73863 GCF_001320885.1 Pseudomonas sp. NBRC 111140 | reverse complement strand
GGGGCGCGGCTTAAGGCCAAATAAAGATGCCCTCTTTTGAGGGCATTTTTACACTATCAAGAGTTCGACTTTCTGATCTCGCGCCTGGCATCAGCAGGTAGTGTGGTAGTCGGCCAATTTGGCGTAATGCCTTTGCGCCAAAGCGCTTCGCCAATCTGGGACAATTTCTCATTTTCGTTCATGAGCGCTGCGGCCCTAGCCAGATAATTCAAGGCTGGGGCTCTGTCGCCTTCGTCATGCAGTC
The DNA here is from genome assembly GCF_001320885.1 of Pseudomonas sp. NBRC 111140. NCBI lineage: Bacteria > Pseudomonadati > Pseudomonadota > Gammaproteobacteria > Pseudomonadales > Pseudomonadaceae > Pseudomonas > Pseudomonas sp. NBRC 111140. The sequence goes on along the minus strand of NZ_BCBQ01000019.1, from coordinate 73,619 downwards.
TGGTTAACACGCCAATCTCCGCGCGATTGCGCTTGAATGTCTGCATATCCATTGCCCGGACGTGAGCTACTTCAGTACTGCTGCCTGGGTTTTGGAATAGCTCAAACACCCTGATGTGGGTACGCCCTTCAGTGACCGAGTTGTCGGCTTTTACCCTGCGAGGCATCTGCAATTTTGTGTCAATAAGTGCCTTTCGATGAGCTGTTCTGTTGAAATCTAACGGCTTCAACCAGGAACCAGCGGAAATCGCTGCATTCTTGCTAGTCCTCATTATCTGACCATTAGCTAGGTAAACACGCATGTGGCCGCTTTGGTCGCTGCTGTTTACTGGGTCGCCCTCACAATAGCAGTAAGCGTTCAGGCTCCCCTGACCAAAAGGGCTCCAGTTATCTGCAGCAACAAAGCGTCCGAGACGTGGTGAGTAGGCGCGGTATCCAAGCCCAAGCAGATAGCAGTTCGAACCAATGTCGAAAACCTCACCATTGAAGCCAGTCGTAGTCCTTAACGAGGGCAGAGATGGGTCGTGCCCATAGGCTGAGTAAGGGTGGTCCTCCTTATCACCCTCGCTCTCAACACTGAGAACCGAACCCTTATCGTTGGTGGCCAGCAATGCAATGCTGCGGTCTCCATTCGTCTGCTGCTCAGCCAGCGGTTGTTCCGCATTGCGGAAGATGGCGCGATGCTTATCGACTTGTTTCACGGTGATCAGCTTGTCGCCCTGGTAGAAGAAAAGCGAACTGTTCGACGCTTTGCTCATGATTCAAGTCTCTGCCGTGTTGGATAAATGGAGGCTGCTTGATGCCCATTCTGAACAGTCGAAGGGATTTTGATACTGTCAGAAATATCAGGTGTTGGCCGGATGCGGCGCGCTGAGCGTCTGCTTTGGCCAGGGTTGGGCGAAGTCGCACAGCTTCCACACTGGCCAGCCCCTGACCATGAGGTACAACTGCCAGCTGATGCAGGCGATCATGTGGGGCCGGATCAATATTGCTTGAAGTGGTGGGCGTGCAGGTGATCAACCTGGATCAGGCGCCGGAAGGGTATGGTGAGTTTGATGCGGGGGTGCCGAAGAAGTTTGTGATTGATCCGCATAAGATGTGGGGTGCGGCGTAACAACCGTCGAGTAAATAGAGCCCCTCAGATCGAGGGGCCCTTTTCATGACAGATCCAATGCCTTAACTAACCTCCAGGCATATTCCGCTCTTGCAGGCGCGAGCTTGCTTGCGAAGATGCCAGCCTCGGCCCCCAACCGGCAAGAGCTTTGCCACACTACGAGCTCGCTCGCAGTATTGCGTTTGCATTTTCTAAGTCGCTAGTAAGCTGTTTGTGGTGTTCGTTATAAGTACGATATTTTTCTAGGTGGGCTGAGTGCTTGGTTGTTATATCGGTAAGTTTTGTGCGCGCCTCGGAGATGCGAGATTCAATATCAGCTATTGTGTTTTTTACAGCGCGGCGATCTTTGGTCAAGTTAAGCGCGTCAGTATATTTTTTTCGCGAGGCGTTGCCTTTATCTATGATGGCTTCAAGCTTTTCAGCTTCTTGTATCGGGCGTCCATGTGAGTGTTTTATTTGATTTATTCTTGCGCGAGTCCGATCGATTTCACCTGTTTGTTCGTCTATGAAACCTTTTAGGTGAATTTTTTCTGACTCGCTCAAGGCCGGGGCAGGTACGAATCTCTTATTACCTTGAATATTTTCCACTCTGTAGAGCTTACCGTTCACGACACGTCTCGACTTGGTCAGCGTGAGTGCTACAGGGGTTCGCAGTGGGTTTCTCGCTTGGCCGGACGGGTCGGTGTAATTAATCGGGTCGTTTGAACAGTAGGCATAAGCATTCACACCGCCTCGACCAAACGGACTTTTCCCGTCTGGCGAAATGAAGCGCATTAACTGAGGCATATAAACTCGGTATCCGTTGCCGAGCATATAGATTGAAGCATGATTTTGCGCTAACTCACCATTGTAACCAAGTAGGAACGGCAGATTGGTTGCATGGCCGTATGGGGAGTATTGAGTGGCTATGTTATTCACTTCGCTCGCGCTGTATATGGAGTTCTTGTCGTCGACAAGCAGTAGTTTTGCTTCGCTTGTTTCAGAATTTTTTTGGCCGAGGGGCCGTGAATCAGTGCCAAAAATGGTTGTGCTGCTGGAGCTGGAAACTTTGGTTACAGTATTGTGGTTTCGATAGAAAAACGCTGCGGTAGAGGGTTTTCTCTTCATGATCGTTACCTCAAATTCTAAGCACGGCTGATTTGAATTTTTATTATTTAGGAGCCGTCTGCCAACTGCTACTGGCAGAAATGACAGGTCACTCATAGCCCAGCGTGTACTCGATCTTGATCCAGGAACAAACCACTAATGTTGCGGTCAAAAGTCCGTTTCGCAGCCCATCCCATCCATGGCCAACGAGGTCCCTCCCGATGAAAGCGTTCACCTTGGCAACCCTGATGACCCTGGCCGCAAGCCCGGTGTTCGCCTTCAACCTCAGCGATGCCGCCAACGCCGTGTCGGCCATGCAAAACCAGAAGCAGAGCCAGCAAGCCCAAGTGCAGGCGCCCGAGGCACAGGCCAATTTGCTCAACACCCTGGGCAGTGAATTGAAGATCACCCCCGAACAGGCCGTAGGTGGGGCGGGTGCAATGCTGGGGTTGGCGCGCAACAATCTGAGCAGCGATGACTATGGGCAACTGACCAAGGCCGTGCCGGGGCTGGACCTGCTGGCCGGGGCCAATGCGCTGGGTGGGTTGAGTGGGTTGGGCGATTTGCTGGGCAAGAACAGCGAGAGCCAGTCGGCATTGAGCAATGCGCTGGGCAACAATGTGGAAAACCGCAGCGACCTGGACACTGCGTTCAAGGCGCTGGGGATGGATACCGGGATGATCGGGCAGTTTGCGCCGTTGATTCTGCAGTACCTGGGGCAGCAGGGGATTGCTGGGTCGTTGTTGCAGAACCTGGGTAGCCTATGGACAACCCCGGCGCCGTTGACCCAGCCTTCGGTCTGAGGTTTTTGGGTTGCCAGCGGCGGCTCTATCGCCGGCAAGTTAGCGCCCACAGGTTTTTCGCAGACTTCAAGCCTGGCGCTGTACCTGTGGGAGCGGCCTTGTGTTGCGAAAGGGCCGCAAAGCGGCCCCGGCAATCTTCGAGGTGAAGCGGAAATCCCTGGGGCCGCTGCGCGGCCCTTTCGCGACACAAGGCCGCTCCTACAAGAAAAAGCGGTTTTGCGTCGTCTCGGCAGGTCAGGCCGCTTCGGTGAAATCCACCAGGCGCACCGGGCGGCGGAAGCCTGCGGTCAGTACGGCAAGGTACACAAGGCCTAGCGCAAACCAGCACAGGCCAATCACCAGCGTCAGCGCCGACAGGCTGGTCCACAGCCACAAGGTCAGCCCCAACCCCACCAATGGCACCACACCATAGCGCAGCAGGTTCTTGGCATTGCGCTGGCTGGTGTCGTCCATCAGATGAGTTTTCACCACCGCCAGGTTCACCGCCGAGAACGCCACCAGTGCGCCAAAGCTGATCAGCGAGGCGAGGGTGGACAGGTCGATCACCAGCGCCAGCAGCGAGAACGCCGACACCAACGCAATGGCGAACACCGGTGTGCCAAAGCGTGGCGACAGGTAACCGAAGCTGCGCCGTGGCAGCACGTTGTCACGGCCCATGGTGAACAGGATGCGCGACACCGCCGCCTGCGAGGCCAGCGCCGAACCCAGGCTGCCCGCCACATACGCGGCGGTGAAGAAGTTGGTGAGGAATTGCCCGCCCGCTTTGAACATCACCTCATTGGCCGCCGCATCGGCATTGGCGAAGCTGCTGCCTGGCAGCACCAGCTGGCTGACGTAGGCCAGCACGGTGAACAGCAAACCGGCGAACAGGGTAGTGAGGATGATCGCCCGGGGCACATCGCGGCGTGCGTCGCGGCATTCTTCGGCCAAGGTCGAGACGGCGTCGAAGCCCAAAAACGACAAGCACAACACCGCTGCACCCGCCATCAGGTGGCCGAAGCCCGGTTTGCTGCCATCACCCAACAGCGGCGACAACAGGTCGAGCGGCTGGCCAGCCAATGTCTGGCAGGACAGCGCGACAAACACGCCGATGAACACGATCTGCGCGCCAACGATCAGGTTGCTGGTCTTGGCCACCGAGTTGATGCCGACCACATTCAGCACTGTCACTAGGGCAATGCAGGCGAGCACGAAGGCCCAGGCGGGCACTGCGGGGAAGGCGATGTTGAGGAACAGCCCGATCAGCAAGTAGTTGATCATCGGCAGGAACAGGTAGTCGAGCAGCAGCGACCAACCGGCGAGGAAGCCGACGTTGGGCCCGAACGCCATGTTGGTGTAGGAGTACGCCGAGCCCGCGACCGGGAAGCGCTTGACCATGAAGCTGTAGGACGCCGCGGTGAACAGCATGGCCACCAGGGTGACCAGGTAGGCGCCGGCAGTGCGGCCCCCCGTGAGTTCGGTGACGATGCCGTAGGTGGTGAAGATGGTCAGTGGGACCATGTAGACCAGGCCGAAAAATACCAGGGCGGGCAGGCCGAGGACACGGCGAAGCTGGGCGGGGGCGGAGCGGGGTGGGTTGGCCATTGATCGATCCAAGCTTTTTTGTAGTTGTGCTTTGATCGATTTTTATCCACTTAGGTAGGGTGTGACAAAGAAGTAATCCTAATGCTGATTATTAGCCAGGGTTTTAATTGGATATTTGCACTGCCTGTTCCGGCCAATTCGCGGGTAAACCCGCTCCTACAGGGACCGCACAGTTTTCAAAGGCAATGCAGTACCTGTGGGAGCGGGTTTACCCGCGAATTGGCCGGTCCAGAAAACAAAAATCTCAACGCATTTCCTGGCGCAGTTGCTCAATCCGCTGGTCCTTCTCCACCCAAAGCTGATTCACCCAAGCCTGTACCGTCTGCCGAAACTCCGGGTCATTCTCGTAATCACCCGCCCACAATGCCGGGTCCAGTTCGCGCACCTGAATGTCGATAATCACCCGGCTAATGCTGCCATTGAGCAACGCCCAGAACCCCGGTGCCTTGTTGCCGGGGTAGACGATGGTCACGTCCAGCAAGGCATCCAGTTGCTCGCCCAGTGCCGCCAGCACGAACGCCACGCCACCGGCCTTGGGCTTGAGCAGGTAACGATACGGCGACTGCTGTTCCTGGCGTTTGGCTTCGGTAAAGCGCGTGCCTTCCAGATAGTTCACCACCGTCACTGGCTGGCGCTTGAACAGCTCGCAGGCCGCCTTGGTGATCTCCAGGTCCTTGCCCTTGAGCTCGGGGTGCTTTTCCAGAAACGCCTTGCTGTAGCGCTTCATGAATGGGTAATCCAGCCCCCACCAGGCCAGACCCAGCAGCGGGACCCAGATCAGCTCTTTTTTCAGGAAGAACTTGAAGAACGGTGTGCGGCGGTTGAGGCTTTCGATCAGCGCGGGGATATCGACCCAGGTCTGGTGGTTGCTCACGGCCAGGTACGAGGTGTCCTTGCGCAGGTTCTCGACGCCGCGAATGTCCCACTGGGTCGGGATGCACAGGGCGAAGATGGCCTTGTCGATCTCCGACCAGGTTTCCGCCACCCACATCACCGCCCATGATGCGTAATCACGCCCACGGCCCGGCAACACCAGTTTGAGCAGGGCGAAGACCAGCAGCGGGCAGATCAACACCACAGTATTGAGCAGCAGCAGGGTGGTCGTGAGAATGCCGGTCAGCAGGCGACGCATAAAGAAACTCTTGTTGTGGGAGATGAACGATTGGCAATGATAAGCAGCGCAATGGCCTACGCCAAATGTCCAATGCCCGTCGGCAGGGACAAATGTTTCACATTATGTTGGTTAGGCTTGTCACAGCGAACCTATTCAGCCATTGCAGTCTAAGCACTGACCCTTCTCAAGGAAGCCTGCCTGTGAAACCTCTGCTTGCTCTGTTGTCATTGTTGGCCATGCCGGTAATGGCTGCCGAGCCCACGATCTACGGCCGTTACGAGAACATCGCCCTGCCTGAGCTTGGCGAAACCCTGAAAGCCAAGATGGACACCGGTGCGTTCACCGCCTCGTTGTCGGCCAAGGATATCGAACTGTTCAACCGCGATGGCGAGGAGTGGGTGCGCTTCCGCCTGGCGACCAAGGACTCGGACGGCAAGGTGTACGAGCACAAGGTCTCGCGCATCAGCAAGATCAAGGGCCGTGCCGATGAAGAGGAGGAGGGCGATGCGCCGGAAATCTCCAAGCGCCCGGTGGTCGACCTGGAGCTGTGTCTGGGTGATGTGAAGCGCACCGTGGAAGTGAACCTGGTGGATCGCAGCAGCTTCAACTACCCGCTGCTGGTGGGTTCCAAGGCATTGCGCGAGTTCAAGGCCGCAGTCAACCCGGCCAAGAAATTCACCGCTGGCAAGCCTGACTGCTGACCTGAAGCCAGACCGGTCCCCTTGTAGGAGCGGCCTTGTGTCGCGATAGGGCCGCAAAGCGGCCCCACGATCCAAGCGTTGATGCAGATATTGCCGGGGCCGCTCTGCGGCCCTTTCGCGACACAAGGCCGCTCCTACACAATAGTGCGTCGCCATCGACATTTGCACAGGCCGCGCACTATGCCCCATATCCTCATTGTCGAAGACGAAGCCGCCATCGCCGACACCCTGCTCTACGCCCTGCAGGCCGATGGCCACAGCACCGAATGGGTGACCCTCGGTAGTGTCGCCCTCGACCAGCAACGCCAGCGCCCGGCCGACCTGATCATCCTCGACATCGGCCTGCCCGACATCAGTGGCTTTGAAACCTGCCGCCAGTTGCGCCGTTTCACCGAGGTGCCGGTGATGTTCCTCAGCGCCCGCGACGGCGAGATCGACCGGGTGGTAGGCCTGGAAATCGGTGCCGACGACTATGTGGTCAAACCCTTCAGCCCGCGTGAAGTGGCCGCACGGGTGCGGGCGATTCTCAAGCGCATGGCCCCCAGGGCCGAGCCCGCGACCGATGCCGCGCTGTTCCAGCTCGACACCCTGCGCATGCAGATCACCTACCGCAGCCAGCCCCTCACACTGACGCGCCACGAATTCCGACTGCTGCAATGCCTGTTGGAGCAACCACAGCGCGTATTCAGCCGCGAACAACTGCTCGATGCCCTGGGCGTGGCCAGCGACGTGGGCTACGAGCGCACCATCGACAGCCATATCAAGAGCCTGCGCGCCAAGCTGCGCCAGGTGGCCAGTGGCGGCGAGCCAATCCAGACCCACCGTGGTCTCGGCTACAGCTACAGCCCGGAACATGCCTGATGCGCCTGGGCATCCGGATCTTCCTGGTGTACTTCCTGTTCGTGGGGTTGGCGGGCTATTTTTTGCTCAACACCGTACGCGAACAGATACGCCCGGTCGTACGCCAGTCTTCCGAAGAAACCCTGGTAGACACCGCCAACCTGCTGGCGGAGATCCTGCGTGATGACGTCAAGGCCGGCACCCTGAACCAGGGGCGTCTGCCCGTGGTGCTCAAAGCCTACGGCTCGCGCAGCCCGGGTGCGCAGATTTGGGGCCTGGCCAAGAACCAGGTCAGCCACCGCATCTACGTCACTGACGCCAAGGGCATCGTATTGCTGGACTCCAGCGGTGAGGCATTGGGCAAGGACTACTCGCAGTGGAATGACGTGTTGCTGACCTTGCGTGGCCAGTACGGCGCCCGCTCCACCCGCAGCGACCCCAGTGATGAAAGCACCTCGGTGATGCACGTTGGCGCACCGATCATCGACGACGGCAGGATCATCGGCGTTGTCACGGTGGCCAAACCCAATAGCTCGCTGCAACCGTACATCGACCGATCCGAGCGGCGCTTGCTTACGTTGGGCTTGGGGCTGATCGGCCTGGGCTTGCTGATCGGCGCTGCGCTGTCGTGGTGGCTGGCGCGTTCGCTGCGGCGGCTGGCGCGTTATGCCCAGGCGGTCAGCGAGGGTGAACGGGCCGCATTGCCGCACTACAAGGGGGGCGAGCTGGCGCACCTGGCACAGGCGGTGGAACGCATGCGCACCCAGCTGGAGGGCAAGGCCTATGTCGAGCGCTACGTACACACCCTGACCCACGAGCTGAAAAGCCCGCTGGCGGCCATTCGGGGGGCTTCCGAGCTGTTGCAGGGCGACGATATGCCTGCCGAGCAACGGGCACGCTTTGCCGGCAATATCGAGCGCGAAAGCGAACGCTTGCAGCAGATGATCGAGCGCCTGCTCAACTTGGCCAGGGTCGAGCAGATGCAGGCGCTGGAGGATGAACAGCAGGTGGCGCTGGCGGCGCTTGTCGATGAATTGCTGCTGGCCCATGCGGCGCGAATCGAAGGTGCCAACCTGCACGTGCGCCAGCGTGTGCCTGCCGGGTTGCGTTTGCTGTGCGATCCGTTCCTGATGCGCCAGGCGCTGGCCAACCTGCTCGACAACGCGCTGGATTTCACCCCCGAAGGTGGCGCGCTGCTGTTCGACCTGGAGCGCGATGGTGAGCGGGTCGCATTGAGCCTGTTCAACCAGGGGCACGCGATACCGGCGTATGCCATTGGGCGGGTTAGCGAGCGGTTCTACTCGCTGCCGCGGCCGGGGAGCGGGCGCAAGAGTACCGGGCTGGGGCTGAATTTTGTGGCCGAGGTGATGCAACTGCATGGCGGAGCGTTGGCGGTGGATAACGTTGATGGCGGGGTGCGGGTGCGGTTGTGGTTGCCGGTGCGGCGTATTAGTTGAGATAGCCGGGGCTGCTGCGCAGCCCATCGCGACGCAAGGCCGCTCCTACAGGGACCGCGCAAACTTCGAATAATGCGCGGACCCAAAAACACACAATCTCCACACAAGCTCCCCAAGGCCTCCACGCAAGGCGCAGACACTGCGCCCACTGCCACAGGAGGCCCCATGAACAAGACCCTCGGTTACAAGCTCGGCATGATCGCCGTGCTCATCTTGCTGCTGCTCATTCCGCTGTTGCTGATCAACGGCCTGATCGATGAACGCCAGGCCCTGCGCGACAACGTACTGCGCGACATCGCCCAGAGTGCCAGCTTCGACCAGCAACTCAGTGGCCCGCTGCTGGTGGTGCCTTATCGCAAGTACCAGCGCCGTTGGATCGAGAAGGACGGCGAACGCACCCAGGAAACCAGCACCATTGCCGGCCACTTGTACTTTCTGCCGGAAACCTTCGACGCCGACCTGGGTGTGGACACCGAACTGCGTGCCCGCGGTATCTACCAGGCGCGGCTGTTCCATGCCAAGGGGCGTATCAGTGGCCGCTTCAAGCTCCCGGAGCGTTGGGGCATCGACAAGGACTTCGACGACTACCGCTTCGACAAACCTTTCCTGGTGGTGGGCATCAGCGATATCCGCGGCATCGAGAATGGCCTGGAACTGAGCATCGACGAGCAGAAGCTGCCGTTCGAGGCCGGCACCCAGCTCGACTGGATGCGCGGTGGCGTGCATGCCAGCCTGCCGATGCTGGATGGCCTGCAAGCACGGGAATTCAGCTACGGCTTCGACCTTGCATTACAAGGCACCGGGCAGTTGCACGTCGTGCCGGTGGGCCGCACCAGCAGCGTGGCCATGCGTGCAAACTGGCCGCACCCGAGCTTCGTCGGCAGCTATCTGCCCAACCGCCGCGACATCGATGCCCAGGGCTTCAGCGCTCACTGGCAGACGTCGTTCTTCGCCACCAACCTTGAAGATGCCCTGCGCCAATGCGCCACCGCCGGCCAGTGCGAAGACTTCAACGAGCGCAGCTTTGGCGTGAGCTTTATCGACCCGGTGGACCAGTACCTGAAAAGCGAGCGGGCGATCAAATACGCGTTGTTATTCATCGCGCTGACCTTTGCCGGCTTCTTCCTGTTCGAGGTGCTGAAAAACCTGAGTGTGCACCCGGTGCAGTACATCCTGGTGGGTGTGGCGCTGGCGTTCTTCTACCTGTTGTTGCTGTCGTTGTCCGAGCACATCGGCTTTGGCCTGGCGTATGGGCTGTCGGCTTCGGCGTGTGTGCTGTTGATCGGCTTCTACCTCAGCCATGTGTTGCGCAGCCTGGGGCGAGGGGTGGGGTTTGCGGCAGGGTTGGCGGCGCTGTACGCGCTGCTTTACGGGCTGTTGAGTGCCGAAGATTATGCGCTGCTGATGGGGTCGCTGCTGTGCTTTGGCTTGCTGGGGGTGTTCATGGTGCTGACCCGGCGGCTGGACTGGGCGCGGGTGGGGAGAGCGGCATGAGGGAGGACAGAGAAATCGGGCGGTGGTTGGCCTTCAGGATTGGGCAGCTGTTTCCTGTGATACCGAAGTGAGGCATTCGCGGGTAACCCGCTCCTACAGGTATGCCGCACAATTTGAAATTGGCGCTGTACCCTGTGGGAGCGGGTTTACCCGCGAAGAGGCCCTTCAGGCCACTGGGGATGTGGCGACCATCGACGGCCGCTTGGCCACTTCGGCATACCACGCAGCCAACCCAGGTTGGCGCTCACGCCAGCCAAACTCGGGCTGACGCAAGTCCAGATACCCCAGCGCACAGGCCACGCCAATCGCCGCCAGGTCGAAACCGGACATCAGCTCGGGCAAATGCTCCTGCTCAAGGTTAGCCAGGCTACGGCGGATCTTGTCGCCCTGCGCCTGCAGCCAGCCGTCCCAGCGTTTTTCCTCGGGCCGCAGGAAGCTTTCATAGCGCGACGACACCGCCGCATCCATGATTGCATCGGCCTGCGACACCAGCGTCATGCGCCGCCAACGCGCCGAACCTTCACGCGGCAGCAGCGGCAGGCCGACGTGTTGCAGGTCGAGGTACTCGCAGATCACCCGGCTGTCATGCAGCACAGTGCCATCGTCCAGGCGCAGGGCTGGGATTTTGCCGATCGGGTTGTCCTGGTTGAGCTGCGGGTCGCCGCTCACCGGGCTGATGTTCACCGGCTGCAGCTGCACGCGCTCGAGCTGGCCGGTTTCGTGCAATACCACCATGACCTTGCGCACGAAGGGCGACAACGGCGAGTGGAACAGTGTCATCGTGGCCATTGTTCAGTTGCCCTGCAGGCTGGGTGGCAGGCAAACGCCGGTGCCGCCAATGCCGCAGTAGCCCTGCGGGTTCTTGGCCAGATACTGCTGGTGGTAGGCCTCGGCGAAGTACACGGTGGGTGCCTGGTCGATTTCGGTGGTGATCTCGCCGAAGCCGGCCTTGCTCAGCTCGGCCTGGAACGCGTCGCGGCTGGCTTTGGCCTGTTCCAGCTGTTCTGGGCTGGTGCAGTAGATGGCCGAGCGGTACTGGGTGCCGACGTCGTTACCCTGGCGCATGCCCTGGGTCGGGTTGTGCAGCTCCCAGAACATTGCCAGTAGCTCGCGGTAGCTGACTTTGTCCTTGTCGAACACCACCAGCACCACTTCGGTGTGGCCGGTCAGGCCCGAGCAGACTTCTTCGTAGGTGGGGTGTGGGGTGAAGCCGCCGGCGTAACCGACCACCGTGCTGACCACGCCTTCACGCTGCCAGAAGCGGCGCTCGGCGCCCCAGAAGCAACCCAGGCCGAAGATGGCGAAGTCGATGGCGCCTTCGAAGAATGGACCGAGCAGTGGGGTGCCTTCGAACACGTAGTGGAACTCGGGCAGGCTCATTGGCGTTTCGCGGCCAGGCAGGGCCTGTTCCGCAGTTGGCATGACGTTTTTGTTCACCAGGATTTCCGAACGCAGGACCATGGCCGTTCCTCTGTATGGCTTTGAGATAGGGGCTGGGGCATTCGCGGGTAAACCCGCTCCCACAGGCAACCCACAGATTTCGAATACTGTGGCGTACCTGTGGGAGCGGGTTTACCCGCGAAAGGGCCCGTATGGGCTCTATAGTGCCCGAGGTTTGCGTGGCTGTCAGGCCACCGGGCCACGCGGATAGCGCTTCAACCGCTCAGCCAGCTCGCGCCCCGGAATTGGCCGGTCGAACAGGTAACCCTGGCCCACGTCGCAGCGGTGCCGACGCAGGAACGCCAGTTGCTCCGGCGTCTCGATCCCTTCGGCCACCACCTTCAACTTCAGGTTGTGGGCCATGGCCACCACCGCCGAGGTGATTTCCATGTCGTCCTGGTTGTCGGGGATTTCGTTGATGAAGCTGCGGTCGATCTTGAGGATGTCGATCGGAAACTTCTTCAGGTAGCTCAGCGACGAATAACCGGTACCGAAGTCGTCCATGGCCAGGGTCAGGCCCAGGGCTTTCAGCTCGTCCAGCTGGCGGTGGGTGTCTTCGCTGGCCTCCAGCAGCAGGCCTTCGGTCAGCTCCAGCTCAAGCAGGTGTGGGGGCAGGGCTTCATCCTTGAGGATGGTGCTGATCGACGCCACCAGGTCCGGGTCGGAGAACTGCTTGGGTGACAGGTTGATGGCCACGTGCAGGTTGCCCATGCCAGCCTCGCGCAGTTGCTGGCTCATGCGGCACGCCTGGCGTACCACCCATTTACCAATGGGGATGATCAGGCCGGTCTCTTCCGCCACGCTGATGAACTGGTCCGGGCGGATCATGCCGCGCTCTGGGTGGTTCCAGCGCAGCAAGGCTTCCAGCCCCAGCAGGCGGCCGCTGCGCAGGCAGATCTTGGGCTGGTAGAACACTTCCAGCTCGTTCTGGGTCAGGGCGCGGCGCAGGTTGTTCTCGACGAACAGCTTGTAGCTGGCTTCGGCATTGAGCACTTCGGTGAACACCTGCACCTGGTGTTTGCCGTTGGCCTTGGCCTTGTGCAGCGCCAGGCCGGCGTTTTTCATCAGGCTGGCCGGGTCGACGCCGTGCAACGGTGCACAGGCCAGGCCTACCGAGGCGGTGACGTTGATCAGCTGGTTGTCGACGAACATCGGCTTGTCGAGGGTGCGCAGCAACTGCAGAGCAACGCCTTGGCCATCTTCCAGGCTGGTGTTGTCGAGCAGCACGGCGAATTCGTTACTGGCAAAACGGGCCAGGATGCCACCGGCGTGAAGGCTGTTGCGCAGGCGCCGGGCCAAGCTGATCAGCAGCTTGTCACCGGTTTGGTGGCCAAGGCTGTCGTTGATCCGCTTGAAGTTGTCGATGTCCACCAGCAGCAGGCACATCGCGCTTTCGCCATCACGGGCAAAGCGTTCGTCGAGGCTGCGGATGAACGCCGGGCGGTTGCCCAGGTTGGTCAGGTTGTCGGTGTAGGCCAGGCGCTCGATACGCTGCTGGGCCAGCTTGGTCTGGGTGACGTCTTCGTAGATGCCGATGTAGTGGGTCAGCTCACGGTTGTCACCGTACACCTTGGAAATCGACAATTGCCCCCAGTACGGCTCCAGGTTCTTGCGCCGGCTCTTGAACTCGCCCTGCCAGCTGTTGCCCATGGCCAGGCTCGACGGCGAGTCGAACAGCAGTTCGCTGAGGTTTTCCAGCGCCGGCAGCTCAGCCAGCTGGCGGCCCTGCACTTCGTCGGTGCTGTACTGGGTGATGGCGGTGAAGCTTGGGTTGACGTACTCCACCCGGCCGTCGCGGTTGACCAGCAGGAAGGCGCTGGCGCTTTGCTCGACCGCACGTTGGAACAGGTGCAGGGCGTTGGTGGCGGCGCGGCGGTTGTGGTTGGTGATGACCTGGGCGAACTGGTCGGCCAGCTCGCCGGCAAAGGCAATTTCGTCCGACTGCCAGGCCCGTGCCTGGCCGGTCTGCTCCAGGCACAGCACGCCGACCACCTGGCCATCGACGCGGATACTGGCGTCGAGCATGGCCTTGTTTTCCGGGCGCATGCTTTGCGCCAGGGCGCGGGTGCGTGGGTCGTGGCCGGCGTTGTGGGCGTCGATGGCGCGGCTGGCGTGCAGCGCGTCGAGGTAGTCGGGGAAGCGGCTGGCATCGATGGCTTCGGGCTGGCGATGCTCCTGCGCATCGCGGTACCAGGCGATGATCGGTTCCAGGCGCTGGTCTTCCAGGTGCCAGATACTGGCGCTGTCGACCTTGTAGATTTCGCAGGCACTCTGGGTAATCAGCTGGGCCGCTTCCAGCAGCGAGTTGCCGGCGCTGTAGCGCTGGCGGGCCAGGCGCAGGATAAGGTCCTGCTGGCCACGCACACGCTCCAGGTGTTCCAGTTGTTCTTGCTGGGCGCGCTGGTTCAGTTGCAGGGCCAGTTGCAGGCGGTTGTTGCGTGATTCCAGGTCGCTGGCGCCGGGTTCGCCGGTGTCGTCCTGTTGGTCGTCGAGCACGCTCAGGTAGCCGCGCAGCAACTGGCGGTTGTGCTGCTTGTAGGCTTCACCGGCCTCCAGCAAGCGCATCGACGCACTTGGGGTGTGCAGGGTATAGCGCACGCGGTAGTAGCCGCGCTGGGCCAGCTGCAGCTGGATCTCGTCGTGCAGCCGGTAGCGTGCTTCGGGCTCCATCAGGCTGGCGTACGGGGCGTCTACCAGGGCGCACAGGTCGCCGGCCTGCAGGCCGAACTGACGCTCGCAGGCCGGGTCCAGGTAGAGCATGGCCCAAGTGGCTTCGTTGAGCCTTTCGAAACGCAGCATGCCCAGCCGCGAAGGCACGGGTAACTGCGTCACGACCTCGGCCGCCACACGGCTGGCGGCATCGGGTTGGCTTTTCATCGAAGACTCGCTTGAAGAGGGAACGCGGCCCTTGGGCGGCGTTGGATCTGGCAAGGTTGCATCATGTCCCGAGGGCTGGCAAGCGGCCATGTGCGATGCTGTGGACGGGTTATCGGCTGTCTGGTCGGGAATATTAGTTCGCCTTGAGATTTTTGGCGTCCGGGGATCCCAATCGGCGGAAAAAAAAAGCCCCGCCAATCGACGGGGTTGAGGTACGAGCGTGGCAGCTCGAAAAGGGTACTGCCCCTGCACGCAGGGGCAGTGGGCAGCTTTACAGCAGCATGGTGCGGATATCGCCCAGCACGTCGCCCAGGCGCTTGGTGAAGCGCGCAGCGGCAGCGCCGTTGATCACACGGTGATCGTAGGACAGCGACAGCGGCAGCATCAGCTTCGGCTGGAACGCCTTGCCATCCCAGACCGGCTGCATGGTCGCCTTGGAGACGCCCAGGATAGCCACTTCCGGCGCGTTGACGATCGGCGTGAAGCCGGTGCCGCCAATGTGGCCGAGGCTGGAGATGGTGAAGCAAGCGCCTTGCATCTCGTCGGCCGACAGCTTCTTGGTGCGGGCTTTTTCAGCCAGCGCCGCGGCTTCGGCGGCCAGTTGCAGCAGGCTCTTCTGGTCGACGTTCTTGATCACAGGGACCAGCAGACCATCCGGGGTGTCCACGGCGAAGCCGATGTTCACGTACTTCTTGCGGATGATGGCCTTGCCGCTTGGCGCCAGCGAGCTGTTGAAGTCCGGCAGTTCCTTGAGCAGGAAGGCGCAGGCCTTGAGCAGCAGTGGCAGCACGGTCAGCTTCACGCCAGCCTTCTCGGCCACGGCCTTCTGCGCAACGCGGAAGGCTTCCAGCTCGGTGATGTCGGCGGAGTCGAACTGGGTCACGTGCGGCACGTTCAGCCAGCTGCGGTGCAGGTTGGCGGCACCGACCTGCATCAGGCGGGTCAGGGCCACTTCTTCCACTTCACCGAACTTGCTGAAGTCCACGGCAGGGATCGGCGGGATGCCAGCGCCGCCGGTTGCACCAGCAGCTGCCGGCGCTTCCTTGGCCTTCTGCATCATCGCCTTGACGTAGACCTGCACGTCTTCTTTCAGGATGCGGCCGTGCGGGCCAGTGGCCGCGACTGCGCCCAGGTCGACACCGAATTCACGGGCCAGCTGACGAACAGCCGGGCCTGCGTGAACCTTGGCGTTGCTGCCTGCGGCCGGTGCGGTAGCAGCCGGTGCAGGGGCTGCAGCCGGGGCGGCAGCGGCAGGTGCGGCGGCCGGAGCAGCCTCAGCCTTGGCCGGGGCAGCAGCTGCGGCAGGTGCCGGAGCGGCAGCAGGTGCAGCGCCAGCAACCTTGAGCTTGAAGATCAGGTCGCCAGTGCCGACTTCGTCTTCCAGCTTGCACAGGACTTCTTCGACCACGCCGGCAGCCGGCGACGGGATTTCCATGGAGGCCTTGTCGGACTCCAGGGTAATCAGCGACTGGTCGGCTTCGACGGTGTCGCCGACCTTGACCAGCACTTCGATGATCTTGGCCTTGCCCGACGAGCCGATGTCCGGCACGTGGATGTCCTGCACGCTGGCGGCAGCCGGAGCTGCGGCCGGAGCAGGGGCGGCTTCGGCGGCAGGCGCTGGAGCAGCAGCCGGCGCAGCGGCAGCGGCCGGAGCCTCAGGGGCCGCAGCAGCGGCGCCCTCGGCTTCCAGAACCAGCAGCTCGTCGCCTTCTTTCAGGCGATCGCCCAGCTTGACCTTCAGTTCCTTGATGACGCCGGCCTTGGGGGCCGGGATTTCCATGGAGGCCTTGTCGGACTCCAGGGTCAG
Source organism: Pseudomonas sp. NBRC 111140 (assembly GCF_001320885.1). Lineage (NCBI taxonomy): Bacteria > Pseudomonadati > Pseudomonadota > Gammaproteobacteria > Pseudomonadales > Pseudomonadaceae > Pseudomonas > Pseudomonas sp. NBRC 111140. The sequence continues at coordinate 57,303 of NZ_BCBQ01000019.1, read as the reverse complement.
CAGGCTCTGGTCAGCCTCGATACGGTCACCGACCTTGACGAACAGCTCGATGATTTCACCTTCACCGCTGCCGATGTCAGGTACGCGAATGAGTTCGCTCACTTAAAAATACTCCTCAGCAGTCCAGTGGGTTGCGCTTGTCCGGGTCGATACCGAACTTGACGATAGCGTCTGCAACAACCTTAGGTTCGATCTCGCCACGGTCAGCCAGGGCTTCCAGGGCAGCCAGCACCACGAAGTGGCGGTCGACTTCGAAGAAGTGACGCAGCTTCTTGCGGCTGTCGCTGCGACCGTAACCGTCGGTACCCAGAACCTTGAACTCTTTGCTCGGTACCCACTGGCGAATCTGCTCGGCGAACAGCTTCATGTAGTCGGTAGAGGCGATGACCGGGCCTTTGCGGCCGTTCAGGCATTCTTCGACGTAAGTCTGCTGTGGCTTCTGGCCAGGCTTCAGGCGGTTGGCGCGTTCCACGGCCAGGCCGTCGCGACGGAGTTCGTTGAAGCTGGTGACGCTCCACACGTCGGCACCGACGTTGAACTCTTCACGCAGGATCTTCGCCGCTTCGCGGACTTCGCGCAGGATGGTGCCGGAGCCCATCAGCTGTACGTGGTGCGCGGCTTCGCGGGTGTCTTCTTCGAGCAGGTACATGCCCTTGATGATGCCTTCCTCGACACCGGCCGGCATGGCTGGCTGCTGGTAGGATTCGTTCATCACGGTGATGTAGTAGAAGATGTCCTGTTGTTCTTCGGTCATCTTCTTCATGCCGTCCTGGATGATCACCGCCAGCTCGTAGCCGTAGGTTGGATCGTAGGTGCGGCAGTTCGGGATGGTGCCCGCCATCATGTGGCTGTGACCGTCTTCGTGCTGCAGGCCTTCACCGTTGAGGGTGGTACGGCCGGCGGTACCGCCGATCAGGAAGCCACGGGTGCGGCTGTCGCCAGCGGCCCAGGCCAGGTCGCCAATACGCTGGAAGCCGAACATCGAGTAGAAGATGTAGAACGGCAGCATCGGCTGGTTGTGGCAGCTGTACGAGGTACCGGCAGCGATGAACGACGACATGGCGCCGGCTTCGTTGATGCCTTCCTCGAGGATCTGGCCCTTCTTGTCTTCGCGGTAGAACATCACCTGGTCTTTATCGACTGGCTCGTAGAGCTGGCCGACCGAGGAGTAGATGCCCAACTGGCGGAACATGCCTTCCATACCGAAGGTACGGGCTTCGTCCGGGATGATCGGGACGATGCGCTGGCCGATTTCCTTGTCCTTGACCAGCTGCGCCAGAATACGCACGAAGGCCATGGTGGTGGAGATTTCACGGTCGCCCGAGCCGTCCAGGATCGCTTTCAGCGTTTCCAGGGATGGGGTCGGTACGCTGAAGCTCTTGGCACGGCGCTGCGGCACGAACCCACCCAGGGCTGCGCGGCGCTCGGCCAGGTACTTGGCTTCGGCGGAACCTTCTTCCGGCTTGAAGAACGGCAGGTTCTCAAGGTCGGCATCCTTGACCGGGATGTCGAAGCGGTCACGGAAGTGACGCAGGCTGTCGACGTCGACCTTCTTGGTGTTGTGCGCGGTGTTCTTGGCTTCGCCAGCACCGGTGCCGTAACCCTTGATGGTCTTGGCCAGAATGACGGTCGGCTGCTCTTTGTGGTTCACAGCCTGGTGGTAGGCCGCGTAGACCTTGTACGGGTCGTGGCCGCCACGGTTGAGCTTCCAGATCTCTTCGTCGGACAGGTCTTCGACCATGGCCTTGAGCTCTGGGGTGTTGAAGAAGTTCTCACGAACGTACGCGCCGTCTTTGGCTTTGTAGTTCTGGTACTCGCCGTCGATGACTTCGTCCATGCGGCGCTGCAGGGCACCGTTGGTGTCCTTGGCCAGCAGTGGGTCCCAGAAACGGCCCCAGACGACTTTGTTGACGTTCCAGCCACCGCCACGGAACACGCCTTCGAGTTCCTGGATGATCTTGCCGTTGCCGCGAACCGGGCCGTCGAGGCGCTGCAGGTTGCAGTTGATGACGAAGATCAGGTTGTCCAGCTTCTCGCGGCCGGCCAGGGCGATTGCGCCCAGGGATTCCGGCTCGTCGCACTCGCCGTCGCCCATGAAGCACCAGACCTTCTGCTTGCCGGCCGGGATGAAGCCACGGGCTTCCAGGTACTTCATGAAGCGTGCCTGGTAGATAGCCTGGATCGGGCCCAGACCCATCGATACGGTCGGGAACTGCCAGAAGTCAGGCATCAGCCATGGGTGCGGGTACGAAGACAGGCCGTTGCCGTCCACTTCCTGACGGAAGTTGTTCATCTGGTCTTCGTTGATGCGGCCTTCCATGAAGGCACGGGCGTAGACGCCTGGCGAAGCGTGGCCCTGGAAGAAGATCAGGTCGCCACCGTGTTCTTCGGTCGGGGCCTGGAAGAAGTAGTTGAAGCCGATGTCGTACAGGGTGGCACTGGAGGCGAAGCTGGAGATGTGTCCGCCCAGGTCCGAGTCTTTCAGGTTGGTGCGCATGACCATGGCCAAGGCGTTCCAACGCACCATCGAGCGAATGCGGCGTTCCATGAACAGGTCGCCAGGCATGCGTGCTTCGTGGGTGACAGGGATGGTGTTGCGGTATGGCGTGGTGATCGCATACGGCAGCTGGGAGCCACTGCGGGTGGCCAGCTCGCCCATACGGGTCATCAGGTAATGAGCGCGGTCTTCGCCTTCTTTGTCGAGGACCGACTCCAGGGCATCCAGCCATTCCTGGGTTTCGATTGGATCGAGGTCTTGCATGGCTTGCTCCAGGGCGGAAAGGCAACCAGAATCGATTGCCTGAGATTGCGACTGGCCTTATGGGCAGACGTCGTGAATTCTTGGATTACCGGGGTGTCTTCCGGCGCGTTGTAGTTTTACTACATTTGCGTTCGCATTTCATGCTTTTGCACGACGCGAGTAGTAGTAAAACTACATTTGTGCGACGTTTGGTCGCACCTTGGCTTGTGAGGAAAAACGTTCATGTTGGTTGGCATTGTGTCGCGAACGGGTGGTTCTTGATGTTTGTTGCCAAGTTTTCTTTTTTTTCAGCTATTTCCAACTTTTGTACGACAGTCCAACCGTGGTCCGGCTTCCCCTTGGCCGCTTTTCCCCCTCTATTTCACGCCGATCAAGGATAGACCATGCGCCTACCTTTGCCCTCCGATCTGCCCGTCACCCTGCAACCACTGGTCGTTCGCAACCGGCAATTCATCAGCGATGCCGTGGCTGCCCACCCCGATCTTGACCTGAACGGTTGGAGCCCAGCCCATCGGCAACAGTTCGATCAGGTTGCCGCCGCCAGCGATTATGTCCTGGGGGTGGCCCAGCGCGACCCGGCCATGCTGTTTGCCCTGCTGGCCAGTGGCGAGTTGGAGCGGCGTTACGCCCCGGGTGAGTTGCGCGGGCAAATTGCCGAGGCTGCCCAGGCGGCGCAGAGCGAAGACGAACTGGCGCGTAACCTGCGCCGCGCGCGCAACCGCCAGCAGCTGCGCATCATCTGGCGCGACATCACCCGCCAAGCCGAGCTGGGCGAAACCTGCCGCGACCTGTCGGACCTGGCCGATGCGGCCATCGACGAAGCCTACCAATGGCTGTATCCGCGCCATTGCCAGCAGTTCGGCACGCCCATCGGCAACCGCAGCGGCCAGCCGCAGCACATGGTGGTGCTGGGCATGGGCAAGCTTGGGGCGGTGGAGCTGAACCTGTCGTCGGACATCGACCTGATCTTCGGCTTCCCCGAAGGCGGCGAAACCGAAGGGGTGAAGCGCTCGCTGGATAACCAGGAGTTCTTTACCCGCCTTGGCCAACGGCTGATCAAGGCACTGGACCCAGTGACCGTCGACGGCTTTGTGTTCCGCGTCGACATGCGCCTGCGCCCGTATGGTTCGGCCGGCGCACTGGTGCTCAGCTTCAACGCACTGGAGCAGTACTACCAGGACCAGGGCCGCGACTGGGAGCGCTACGCGATGATCAAGGCGCGGGTAGTGGCGGGCGACCAGGCCGCCGGCGCGCAGTTGCAGGAAGTACTGCGCCCGTTCGTGTACCGCCGATACCTGGATTTTTCCGCGATCGAAGCGCTGCGCACCATGAAGCAACTGATCCAGCAGGAAGTGCGGCGCAAGGGCATGGCCGACAACATCAAGCTGGGTGCCGGTGGCATCCGAGAGGTGGAATTCATCGCCCAGGCCTTCCAGCTGATCCACGGCGGGCGCGACCTCAGCCTGCAGCAGCGGCCGTTGCTCAAAGTGCTGGCCACGCTGGAAGGCCAGGGTTATCTGCCGCCGGCAGTGGTCGCCGAGCTGCGCGAGGGCTATGAATTCCTGCGTTACACCGAGCACGCCATCCAGGCCATCGCCGACCGCCAGACGCAGATGCTGCCCGAGAGCGAGACCGACCAGGCGCGGGTGGCGTATATCCTTGGCTTTGCCGACTGGCAGAGCTTCCACGACCAGCTGATGTACTGGCGTGGCCGTATCGACTGGCACTTCCGCCAGGTCATCGCCGACCCGGATGATGAAGACGGCGAGGGCGAGCTGGTGGTGGGGGGCGAGTGGTCGCCGCTGTGGGAGCAGGCGCAGGATGAAGAAGCCGCTGGCCGGCAGCTGCAAGAAGCCGGCTTCAAACAGCCCGTCGAGGCCTTGCGGCGCTTGGCCGGGTTGCGCTCCAGCCCACAGCTGCGCTCGATGCAGCGCATTGGCCGTGAGCGCCTGGACGCATTTATTCCACGGTTGCTGGCCCAGGCGGTGGAGCATGACAACCCCGACCTGGTGCTGGAGCGGGTGTTGCCGCTGGTCGAGGCCGTGGCGCGGCGCTCGGCCTACCTGGTGCTGCTGACCGAAAACCCAGGTGCCTTGCGCCGCCTGCTGACCCTGTGCGCTGCCAGCCCATGGATTGCCGAGCAGATCGCGCTCTACCCGCTGCTGCTTGATGAGCTGCTCAATGAAGGCCGCTTGTTCAGCCCGCCCTTGGCGCCAGAGCTGGCCAGTGAGCTGCGCGAACGCCTGACGCGTATCCCCGAGGACGACCTCGAGCAGCAGATGGAAGCGCTGCGCCACTTTAAACTGGCCCATAGCCTGCGCGTAGCTGCTTCGGAAATCAGCGGCAACCTGCCGCTGATGAAAGTCAGCGACTACCTGACCTGGCTGGCCGAAGCCATTCTCGACCAGGTGCTGGCCCTGGCCTGGCGCCAGACCGTGGCCCGCCACGGCCAGCCCAAGCGCAGCGACGGCAGCCTGTGCGACCCCGGGTTCATCATCATTGGTTACGGCAAGGTCGGCGGCCTGGAGCTTGGCCACGGTTCGGACCTGGACCTGGTGTTTATCCATGACGGCGACCCGCAGGCCGAAACCGACGGCGCCAAGCCGATCGACAGCGCGCAGTTCTTCACGCGCCTGGGCCAGCGCATCATTCACTTGCTGACCACCCAGACCAACTCGGGCCAGCTGTATGACGTGGACATGCGTTTGCGCCCGTCCGGCGCCTCGGGGCTGCTGGTCAGCTCGCTGGGCGCGTTCGAGCGTTACCAGCAGAACGAGGCCTGGACCTGGGAACACCAGGCGCTGGTACGGGCGCGGGTGCTGGTGGGCTGCAAGCAGGTCGGCACGGCGTTCGAAGGTGTGCGCGCCAAGGTGCTCGGCCAGCCCCGCGACCTGGAAAAACTGCGCGGCGAAGTGAGTGACATGCGCGCCAAGATGCGTGACAACCTGGGTACCAAGGCGACGGCTGCCGGTACTGCGGCCAACGCCTTCGAGGCCGGTGTGCCCTTCGATATCAAGCAGGATGCAGGCGGTATCGTCGATATCGAATTTATGGTGCAATACGCCGCTTTGGCCTGGTCCCACGACCACCCGGCCATACTCCGATGGACCGATAACATCCGCATTCTGGAAGAGCTGGAGCAGGCGAACTTGATGCCGGCCAGTGACGCGGTGCTGTTGCGTGAAGTGTACAAGGCGTTCCGCTCGGCTTCGCACCGCCAGGCTTTGCAGAAGCAGGCCGGAGTGATCGATGCGGCGCAGTTTGCCGACGAGCGCCGCGAAGTGCGGCGGATCTGGGGTGAATTGGGGTTGGCTTGAAGGTCCCGCAGGGGCCGCGATCAGCCATGGACCTGCCTGAGTGGTACACTGTCCGCCACATAGCCTGAATATAAAGAGGGGAGGCCAGGCTGTACCACAGCCTGTAGCCTCCCCGAGCGTTTCTGGACTAAGCATGAGAATACTGATCATTGGCCCCAGCTGGGTCGGCGACATGGTGATGGCGCAGACCCTGTTCCAGTGCCTGAAACAGCAGCACCCCGACTGCGTGATCGACGTACTGGCCCCCGAGTGGAGCCGGCCGATCCTGGAGCGCATGCCTGAAGTGCGCCAGGCCTTGAGCTTCCCGCTCGGCCACGGCGCGCTGGAGCTGGCCACGCGCCGGCGCATCGGCAAGTCCCTGGCCGGCCAGTATGACCAGGCCATTTTGCTGCCCAACTCGCTGAAGTCGGCATTGGTGCCGTTCTTTGCCGGCATCCCCAAACGCACCGGCTGGCGCGGCGAAATGCGCTTCGGCCTGTTGAACGATGTGCGCAAACTGGACAAGGCCCGCTACCCGCTGATGATCGAGCGCTTCATGGCCCTGGCCTACGCCCCCGGCGCTGAGCTGCCGCAGCCGTACCCGCGCCCCAGCCTGCAGATCGAAGCGCAAAGCCGTGACGCCGCCCTGGCCAAGTTCGGCCTGGAGCTGGACCGCCCGGTGCTGGCGCTGTGCCCTGGCGCCGAGTTTGGCGAGGCCAAGCGCTGGCCCGCCGAGCACTATGCCGCCGTGGCCGACGCGATGATCCGCCAGGGCTGGCAGGTGTGGCTGTTCGGCTCGAAGAACGATCACCCGGTCGGCGAGCAGATACGTGACCGGCTGATCCCGGGGTTCCGTGAAGAATCGTCCAACCTGGCCGGTGAAACTTCGCTGGCCGAAGCCATCGACCTGATGTCCTGCGCCCATGCCGTGGTGTCCAACGACTCCGGCCTGATGCACGTGGCCGCAGCCCTGAATCGCCCATTGGTGGCGGTGTACGGCTCGACCTCGCCCGGCTTCACCCCGCCGCTGGCCGAACAGGTAGAAGTAGTGCGCACGGGCATCGAGTGCAGCCCATGCTTTGACCGCACCTGCCGCTTCGGCCACTACAACTGCCTGCGCCTGCTGGAACCGGGCAAAGTCATCGCCGCCCTGCACAGCCTGAGCGGGCCGGACCTGATCGATACCGTGGCCGAGGTCGACTAAGTGCGGGTACTGATCATCAAGACCTCGTCGCTGGGTGATGTGATCCACACCCTGCCGGCACTCACCGATGCCGCTCATGCCATTCCGGGTATCCGTTTCGACTGGGTAGTTGAAGAAGGCTTCGCCGAAATCCCCAGCTGGCACCCGGCGGTCGACCAAGTGATCCCGGTGGCCATCCGCCGCTGGCGCAAGAACGTGTGGCAAACCATCAAGAGTGGTGAGTGGAAGGCGTTCAAGCAACGGGTGCGCGAGCGCAAGTACGATCTGGTTATCGATGCCCAGGGCTTGGTCAAGTCGGCCTGGCTGACCCGCTACGTGAAGGCCACGGTCGCCGGCCTGGACCGTTATTCGGCACGCGAAGGCTGGGCAAGCCGCTTCTACGACCGACGCCTTTCGGTTGCCACCGGCCAACACGCCGTGGAACGGGTACGCCAGCTGTTCGCCATGGCCCTGGCCTACGACCTGCCGGAGGGCATTGGCAACTACGGCCTGGACCTCGACCGCCTGCAGTTGCCGCCGGCTGCGCCTTATGTGGTGTTCCTGCACGGTACCACCTGGGCGACCAAACATTGGCCCGAAGCCTACTGGCGCGAACTGGCCGAGCGCATGGGCCGGCGTAAGCTGGAAGTGCGTCTGCCCTGGGGCAACCCGGCCGAGAAGGCGCGGGCCGAGCGTATCGCTCAGGGCTTGAACAACTGCCAGGTGCTCCCCAAATTGAACCTTGCCGGCGTCGCGCGCGTACTGGCGGCGGCAAAAGCCTGCGTGGCGGTCGACACCGGCCTTGGCCACCTGGCGGCGGCACTCGATGTGCCCACCATTTCGCTGTTCGGCCCGACCAACCCGGGCCTGACTGGCGCCTACGGACGGACCCAGATTCACCAGGCCAGTGACTGGCCATGCGCTCCCTGCCTGCAGAAGAAGTGCACCTACAAACCGAGCGCCGACGACCTGCGCCGGTTCGATCTGAAACGCGAGTGGCCGCTGTGCTTCACTCGCCTGAATCCCGAGCATGTGGCGGGCCGCTTGAGCGCGTTGCTGCTGGCTGAGGATGTCCGTTGATGCAACTGGCTTTCGTGCTTTACAAATATTTCCCCTTCGGCGGGCTGCAGCGCGATTTCATGCGCATTGCCCTGGAATGCCAGAAGCGGGGCCACCAGATCCGTGTGTACACGTTGATCTGGGAGGGTGACATTCCGCCGGGCTTCGAAGTGCTGGTGGCGCCGGTGAAAGCGATTTTCAACCACCGCCGCAATGAGAAACTCAGTGCCTGGATGGCCGCCGACCTGGCCAAGCGCCCGGTCGACCGCCTGATCGGCTTCAACAAAATGCCGGGCCTGGATGTGTACTACGCTGCCGACGGCTGCTTCGAGGACAAGGCGCAGACCTTGCGCGGTGGCTTGTACCGCCGCTGGGGCCGCTACCGGCACTTTGCCGAGTATGAGCGCGCGGTGTTCGCCAAGGACGCCCATACCGAAGTGTTGATGATTTCCGAAGTGCAGCAGCCGCTGTTCATCAAGCACTACGGCACCCCGGTGGAACGCTTCCACCTGCTGCCACCGGGTATTTCCCAGGACCGCCGTGCGCCGGCCAATGCCGCCGAGATTCGCGCCGAGTTTCGCAAGGAATTCAACCTGGGCGAGGATGACCTGCTGCTGGTTCAGATTGGTTCGGGCTTCAAGACCAAGGGTGTGGACCGCAGCCTCAAGGCCCTGGCCGCGCTGCCGTCGGCCCTGCGCAAACGCACGAAGCTGATGGTGATCGGCCAGGACGACCCCAAGGTGTTCCAGCTGCAAAGCGCCACCCTGGGCCTGGGCGACCAGGTGCAGTTCCTCAAGGGCCGCAGCGACATTCCGCGCTTCCTGCTGGGTGCCGACCTGCTGATTCACCCGGCGTACAACGAGAACACCGGTACAGTGCTGCTCGAAGCGCTGGTGGCCGGTCTGCCGGTGCTGGTGTCCAAGGTGTGCGGCTACGCCCACTACATCGCCGAGGCCGACAGTGGCCTGGTGCTGGACGAGCCGTTCGAGCAGGAACAGCTCAACGGTTACTTGCAGCGCATGCTCGAAGACCCGCAGGCCCGCGCCAGCTGGTCGCGCAACGGCCTGGCATATGCAGAAACCGCCGATCTGTACAGCATGCCGCAGCATGCTGCCGACGTGATCCTGGGGCAGAAAACCGCATGAAGCTGATAGTGGCCGAACCCTTCAAACGCCTGTGGGCCGGGCGTGATGCCTTCGACGCCGTAGAAGCGCTGCAAGGCGAGGTCTATCGCGAACTGGAAGGGCGCCGCACGCTGCGTACCGAGGTGGAGGGCGAGGGGTTCTTCGTCAAGATCCACCGCGGCATTGGCTGGGGCGAAATCTTCAAGAACTTGTTCACGGCCAAGCTGCCAGTGCTCGGCGCCGGCCAGGAGTGGCGGGCCATCCAGCGCCTGCATGAGGTGGGTGTGCCGACCATGACCGCCGTCGCCTACGGCGAGCGCGGCAGCAACCCGGCCACGCAGCACTCGTTCATCATCACCGAAGAACTGGCGCCAACCATCAGCCTTGAAGACTACAGCATCGACTGGGTCAAGCAGCCGCCCGAGCCACGCCTGAAGCGCGCGCTGATCGCCGAAGTGGCGAAGATGACTGGCGGTATGCACCGCGCTGGGGTCAACCACCGCGACTGCTATATCTGCCATTTCCTGCTGCACACCGACCGACCGGTGACGGCGGATGACTTCAAACTGTCGGTGATCGACCTGCACCGCGCGCAAACCCGGGCGACAATCAGCCGCCGCTGGCGTGACAAGGACCTGGCCGCGCTGTACTTCTCGGCGCTGGACATCGGCCTGACCCAGCGCGACAAGCTGCGTTTCCTGCGCGGTTACTTCCAGCGCCCGCTGCGCCAAGTCCTCAAGGACGAAGCCGCGTTGCTCGCCTGGTTGGAGCGCAAGGCGCAGAAACTCTACGATCGCAAGCAACGCTATGGGGATGCACTCTGATGGCGAGTTGGACACTGGCGCCGGGTTACGAACACCTGGCGACGGACTTCGGCAGCCTCGATGCGGTATTTGCCATCCAGGGCGAACGCCTGACCCGCGACCCGCTCAGCGAAGTGGTCCGTATCGAACGCAGCGGGGTCAACTACTACGTCAAGCGCTACACCGGGGCCGGCAAGCACATGCGTCGCTACCTGGGCCGGCCGCGCATCAAGGCCGAATGGCAGAACCTCAAACAGTTCGCCAAGTGGGGCATCCCCACTGCTGAGGTGGTGGCCTGGGGCCTGGAGCGCAACGGCCTGGCATTTGGCCGTGGGGCGATGATCACCCGTGAACTGCCGCGCACCGAAGACCTGTCGGCACTGGCCGAGCGCCACGATGCGCGCCTGGCCGACCGTGCCTGGGTCGACCATGTCAGCCGTCAGCTGGCGCGCCATACCCGGGTAATGCACGAGCACCGTTTCGCCCACAACGACCTGAAGTGGCGCAACCTGCTGGTCGATGACCAGGGCACGCTATTCTTCATCGACTGCCCCACCGGCGACTTCTGGCGCGGTTTCATGTGGCGACACCGGATGATCAAGGACCTGGCATGCCTGGACAAGGTGGCCAAATACCACCTGTCCGCCACCCAACGCCTGCGCTTCTACCTGCAATACCGTGGCCGCGACCGGCTGAATGTGCGCGACAAGAAGCGCATTCGCCAGGTATTGGGCTTTTTCGAGGGAAGGGAATGACCGATTACCTGGCCAGCGCGGACCTCGCGCTGCTCAAACGCCATGGCCTGGACGACTTCGAGGCGCTGTGGGCGCTGCAACTCGAGGCTGTGGACGAACCCAACACCGGCCGTGGCGGCTGGAGCAGCGTGTTTCGCCTGGAACTCGAAGGCAAGGGCTACTACCTCAAGCGCCAGAGCGACTACCTGACCCGCACCCTGCACCGGCCGTTCGGCGAGCCGACCTTTGCCCGTGAGTTTCGCAACATCAGCCGCTACCAGAAGCTGCACATTCCTGCGTTGCAGGCAGTGTTCTATGGTGAGCGCAAGCAGGGCGGCAAGCACCGGGCCATCCTGATGACCCGCGCTTTGGACGAGTGGGCCGACCTCGACGGCCTGCTGGCCCAATGGCCACAGCTGGGCGACGCCGAACGCAACGGTATCCTGCAGGCCTGCGGCCAGCTGGCGCGCACACTGCACAGCGCCGGCCAGGTGCATGGCTGCTTCTACCCCAAGCACATCTTCCTGCGCCAACGCCGCGACGGTTGGGACGCGCAGTTGATCGACCTGGAAAAGACCCGGCCATTGCTGTTCGGCATGCGCGACCGCCTCAAGGACCTGGAGCCGCTGCTGCGCCGCGCCCAGGCCTGGAGCGAGCAGGATGTGCGTACCTTGCTGGCCACGTACCTGGCACAGCCGGCCGATGGTTCGCTGGTGAATACCTGGCTGCAACGCCTGACGCAACGCCGTCGTGAAAAAGAGGCCCGCTGATGCGTTTGTCTGAATTGAAAGATGCCGGCCGCAACCCGTCGTTGCCGCTGAGCATCACCCTGGCCGATGCCGCTGGCAGCGCTGACCTGCAACTGCTCAGCTTGCTGCGCGTGTTGCCAGGCCAGCGTTATGTGGGCGCTGGTGTGTGGCGCGGCACCCCGGTGCTGGCCAAGTTGCTGGTAGGCGGCAACGCGGCTAGGCATTTCCAGCGCGAGCTGCAAGGTGTGAAGTTGCTGGCCGAGCAGGGCCTGACCACGCCCAAGCTGCTGGCCGACGGCCTCAAGGAAGGCGAAGGCGGCTGGCTGCTGTTCGAATTCCTCGACGGTGCCGAAAGCCTGGCCGATGCCTGGGCCGCAGTTGAAAACCTGCCCGTGCTGGGTGACGAACAGCACCTGGTGCTAGGCGAAGCGCTCACCGCCGTTGCGCACATGCACGCCCAAGGCCTGTGGCAGGAAGACTTGCACCTGGACAACCTGCTGCGCCATGGCGGCAAGTTGTACTTGATCGACGGCGCTGGCATCAAGGCCGAAACACCTGGCCAACAGTTGTCGCGTCCGCGTGTGCTGGAAAACCTCGGCGTGTTCTTCGCCCAATTGCCCAAGCGCCTGGAGCCGTTCATCGAAGAGCTGCTGGTGCACTACCTGCTGGCCAATGCCGAGCATGCGCTACCGCTGGAAGCCCTGCAGAAACAGGTAGACAAGGTGCGCAACTGGCGGCAGAAGGACTACCTGGAAAAGGCCGGCCGCGAGTGCAGCTTGTTCAGCGTCCAGCGCAGCCTCTCGGGGTTGCAGGCGATCCGCCGCAGTGAAGTCAGCGCCATGCAGCCGGTGCTGGCGCAGGCCGATACGCTGATCGACAAGGGCCATCTGTACAAGACCGGTGGCGCCGCCAGTGTGGCACGCATCGAAGTGAACGGTCGTCAGCTGGTGCTCAAGCGCTACAACATCAAGAACACCGCGCATTGGTTCAAACGCTTTTGGCGCCCGAGCCGTGCCTGGCATTCGTGGATCGAGGGCCATCGTCTGGAGTTCCTCGACATTGCCACACCCAAACCGTTGGCGGTGCTGGAGCAACGGGTCATGGGGCTGCGCAGCCGTGCTTACCTGGTGACCGAGTACGTCGATGGCCCGGACCTCACCGCGTGTTTCGCACCGTTCGTGGAGAACGGCGATGCACCGGAGGAACAGGTAGACGCCCTGGTGCATGTGATGCAGCAGCTGATCCGCGAACGCATCAGCCATGGCGACTTCAAGGGCCATAACCTGTTCTGGGACAACGGCCGGTGGTCGCTGATCGACCTCGACGCCATGTGCCAGCACGCTACCCAGCTCAGCTTCGCCCCGGCCTACGCCCGTGACCGGGCGCGGCTGCTGCGTAACTGGCCGAGCGGCAGTGCCTTGCATCAGCGGCTAGACCGGCTGCTGCCCAAGCTGGCCGAATGATCCGCGGGTAATCGTTCGGCAACACCCGGTTTCAGCGGGCTACCTCAGCGGCGCCACAGGCCGCGTATCGAGAACCACGCAGGTAGCCCAAGGCCTAGCCAGGACAATCCATCCCAGCCGCCATCACCGAGCAAGGCGGCGAACAGCCCCAGGGCGCCCAGCAAGGCGATCAGCGCCGGCCAGGCGAAAATGCGCGCAGTGGTTTGCGACTTGTGGCTCATGCACGCGCCTCCCTGGGCTTGCGCTGCTTGCCCCACCACAGGTACAGGCCGCTGCAGAGCACGATGATGGTCAGCACGTCGAGCACCGCCCAGAGGATTTGCATCGGCCGCCCGCCGTAGTCGCCGAAATGCAAGGGTTGCGACAGGCCCATGGCGTCCATGTACCAGGGGCGCTCGCCGACCGCTGTCACCTCAAGGGTGCGGGCATCGATCAGTACCGGCGTGAACAGGTGCGAGCTCAGGTGCGTGGCACCGTTCATGAACACCGCATAGTGGTGCTCGCTGGAGAAGCGCGTGCCGGGGAAGGCGATGAAATCCGGGCGCATGCCGGGGGCGGCCTGTTCGGCAATTTCCAGCAGGCGTGTGGCGGGTGCGCGCTCGGTGAGCGGCGGGGCGTCGCGGTAGGGGGCAACCATGGCGGCCAGGCTGTCGTTGCGCCAAGCCGCGATGACCAGGTCGGACAGGGCGCTGATCACACCGGTCACGCCTACCGTCAATGCCCAGGCCAGGGTGACCACGCCAATCAGGTTGTGCAGGTCCAGCCAGCGCAGGCGGCGGGACTTTTCGTGGCGCACGGTGCCGAAGTCCAGGCGGCGCATGAACGGCGCATAGAGCACGGTGCCAGAAACGATCGCGACGATGAACAATACACCCATGAAGGCCAGCAGCAGTTTGCCGGGCAAGCCGGCGAACATGTCCACGTGCAGGCGCAGCATCACCATCATGAAGCCGCCATTGGCGGCGGGCATGGCCACTGCTTCGCCGGTGCGGGCGTCGAGCATGAAGGTGTGCGACAGGTTGGGGTCGGTGCCAGCGGTGGCGGCGGTGATGGCCACCACGCCGTTGGGTTCGTCCTCTTCGTAGCCAAAGTACTGCATGACCTCGCCGGGTCGGTGCTGCTGCGCTTTGAGTACGAGCTGCTGCAAATCGAGGTGTGGGGTGCCTGCTGGCATTTCACGCAGTTCGGGGGCGTCGCCGAGCAGGTGTTCGAGTTCGTGGTGGAAGATCAGCGGCAGGCCGGTGATTGCCAGTAACAGCAGGAACAGGGTACAGACCAAGCTGCTCCAGGTGTGGATCACGGACCAGCGGCGGATGGTTGGGCTTTTCATCACGGTACCGATTGTTGTCTGTTGGAGCCTGGGGCCGCAAAGCGGCCCCAGCTCACTCAGAACTTGTAAGTGGCGCTGGCGACAACGCTGCGCTCATCGCCGTAGTAGCAGTAGTACGAGTCACAGGTAGAGAGGTAATCCTTGTTCAACAGGTTGGTGGCAGTGACCGCCACCGACGCGCCCTTCAGGCTGGTGTCCAGGCGACCCAGATCGTAGTGCACGGATGCATCGAACACCGTGTAGGCCTTGGCCTTGCCCAGGTAGGTATTGCCTTGGTCGCCATAGGTATTGCCGGTGTAACGCGCGCCTAGGCCAATGCCAAAGCCGTCGAGCACGCCGGAGTGCCAGGTGTAGTCACCCCATACCGAGGCTTGCTGGTTCGGCATCAGCTGGAGGCGGTTGCCTTTGTACAGGCCGTCCTGTACTTCAGATTTTGCCAGGGTGTAAGCGGCAATCACTTTCAGGTTTTCGGTAACGTCGGAAACCGCTTCAAGCTCCAGGCCGTGAACTTTCACTTCGCCGGTCTGGCTGGTGACGGTTACGCCACCGACGTTGTTGGTGACCGAGACGTTCTTCTGGGTCAGGTCATACACGGCTGCCGACAGCAGGGTGTTGGAGCCCGGTGGTTGGTACTTGATGCCCAGCTCCCACTGCTGGCCTTCGGTCGGCTTGAGCGACTCGGTCGCTGAAGCGCTGGCATTGCTGGTAGGTTGGAACGACTCGGCATACGACAGGTACGGCACGAAGCCCGAATCGAAGACATAGCTGATGGCCGCGTTGCCGCTGAACTTCTTGTCGCGCTGGGTATTGGTGGCATCGCCCTGGTTGAAGTACTTGGTACCGGTATGCACCCAGTCCTCACGACCGCCCAAGGTCAGGCGCCAGTTGCCAAGCGCCATCTGGTCCTGGACATACAAGCCGGTCTGACGGGATTTCTGGTTGTAGTCGTAGAACGCCGTGGAGCGGTCCGGGCGAGTGATTGGCACCCCGTAGACCGGGTTGATGACATTGCTGTCCGGCACGTTGAAGCCGAAGATCGACAGGTAATTGGTGTTGATGCGCTGGTGGTCCAGGCCGAGCAGCAGGGTGTGGCTGATGTCGCCAGTGGTGAAGTCGGCCTGGAAGTTGTTGTCCACGGCGAACTGGCTGATGTCTTCGTCCGTGTTGGTGGACATGCGGCTGACCGTGCCATCGTCTTTCACCGGGCCACCGGGCTCGTAATAGCTGCCGGGCGTGATGGTCTGGAACGACAAGTCCGTCTTGGTGTAGCGCAGGTTCTGACGGAACTGCCAGACGTCGTTGATACGGTGCTCGAAGGCATAGCCCAGCGCGTAATAGGTGCGGTCGTAGAACTCGTAGTCCGGGTCACCGAGGTTCTTGTGGTGCGAGATTTTGCCGAATGGCATGTCGATCTTGGTGCCCTGGATAGGGCGGAACTGGCTGGTGGCACCGGTATCGTCGCGGGTGAACTGGGTGAGCAAGGTCAGCGTCGTGTCCTCGTCGATGTTCCAGGTCAGGCTCGGGGCAATGTTGTAGCGCTTGTCGTCGATGTGGTCGATCTGCGTGCCGCCGTCGCGGATTACCCCACTGACGCCATACAGAAAGCGGCCTTCATCGTCGATTTTGCCGGTGCTGGCGAAGTTGATCTGGCGATGGTTGTCGCTGCCGTACTGCAGTTCGATCTCATGCTCGCTTTCTGCTTGTGGGCGACGGCTGACCATGTCCAGCAGGCCGCCGGGTGGGGTCTGGCCATACAGCGAGGACGCCGGGCCGCGCAACAGGGCAAGGCGGTCGAGGTTCCAGGTTTCGGCTTTCGGGTTGGCGTACACACCGCGTGGCAGTGGCAGGCCGTCGAGGAACTGAGTGGGCTCGAAACCGCGCACGCGCATCCAGTCGTAGCGCGTGTCGCTGCCGAAGCTGGCGGACACGATGCCAGGCATGTAGCGCACGGCATCATCCAGGCTGTGCACGCCGCGGTCTTTCATCTGCTCGCGAGTGGCGACGGAAATGGAGCGAGGGACTTCGACCAGCGCGGTATCGGTCTTGGTGCCAGCGGCGGTGCGCTTGGCCAGGTATCCGTCTACCGGGCCCCAGGCGCTTTCAGAAACGCTCGCCGCGTCTACTGTGGTTTCTGGTAGCGCCAGGGTGCCATCCGGGACGGCCACCAGGCTGTAGCTGCCCGCGCTGCTCTGTTGCAACTGCAGGCCAGTACCGCGCAGGGCGGCTTGCAGGGCGCCGAGGCCGTCGTACTGGCCGCTTACCGGGGCCGAGGAGCGGCCGCTGACCAGTGCCGGGTCGATGGCCAAGGCAATACCGGCCTGGCTGGCGATCTGGTTGAGGGTGGTGGCCAGTGGCGCGCTGGGCAGGTTGTAGGCGCGCGGAGCGGACTGCTCGGCGGCGAACAAGGCAGTGCTGGCCAGCGGTGCGGCCACGGCGATGGCCAGGGCCATCAGGCTGGGGCGCAGGATACGATCTACGGCACGGGACATGCGGCGGTTCCTCGACGGGTAAGTGCTTGCTGCTTCCTTGCCGAGCGAGATTTGAAAAGTGACAGGGTGAATCTGAAAAAAAGTGAGAATTATTTGAAATTGGTTTTTGCCTGCATTGGCCGCTTCGCGGTTAACCCGCTCCCACAGGTGTTTCACACGGCCTGAAACCGGTGGGGGGCTGTGGGAAAGGGGTCACCCGCGATGAGGGCGGTGCGGGTTTATTTGGGAACGACGTTGACCCACCACTGGGTATGCCGCTCGATCTTCACCGGTAATGCCGGCACTAGCGATGCCAGCGCCAGATCGGTGTCGGTCAGCGGGAAGCTGCCGGTCACGCGCAGGTTGGCGACCCTGGCGTCCACCCCGAGGTAGCCGCTGCGGTACTGGCCCAGTGCTGCCAGCAGGTCGCCCAGGCGCACGTTGTCGACCACCAGCATGCCGCGGGTCCAGGCATCGGCACCGGCTGGCACCGTGCCGACCTGGCCGAGGCCGTTGGCGTTCATCAGCACCTGCTGGCCTTCACGCAGCACGTGTTCGTCGCCGCTGTTATGCGGCATGGCGGCGACCGAGGCTTGTAGCACTTCCAGGCGTGTACCTTCAGCTTCGCGACGCACCAGGAAGCGTGTGCCCAATGGCCGCAGGCGACCGTCGTCGGTGCGCACCAGCAGCGGGCGCGGGTCCTGGTGGCCGGTTTCGACCGAGATTTCGCCCTGGTGCAGCACAATCACCCGTTGTTCGCCGGCATAGTCGATATCCACGGCGGTGTGGGTGTTCAGGCTCAGCAGTGTGCCGTCTTCCAGGCGCAAGGTACGCAGTTCGCCCGTGGCGGTGCGCTGGTCGGCCAGCCAGTAGCTGGGCGCCAGCGACGGGGCACCGACCCAGGCCAGCAGCGAACCGAGCAGGAACATACCGGCCAGCCCGCCGCCAACCTTGCCGATGCGTCGCCGCAGGCCGACACGCGTTTGCAGCAGGGCCTGGCGTGCCGGGCCGGCCGCAGCACTGACACGTTGGTCCATGGCGCCCAGCTGGCGCCAGGCACGCGCGTGTTCTTCGCTGGCGGCATGCCAACGCATGAACGCGTTGCGCTCATCCGGTGTGCCGCTGGCGTCGTCGAGGCTGAGTTTCCAGGCGATGGCGGCTTCCAGTACCCGGGACGAAACCGGTGCGTTGCTCACGTCGGCTCCCCGTACAGGGCCACGTAGCACTGGCGCATGCCTTGGGCGATGTACTGGCGCACACGCGATACCGAAACGCCCAGGCGTTCGGCGATTTCGGCATGGCCCATGCCGTCCAGCCGGTTATGCAGGAACGCCGCGCGGGCCTTGCTCGACAGCTTGCCGAGCAGGCGGTCGATGGCCTTGAGGTCTTCGAGGATCAGGTGCTGCACTTCTGGCGAGGGGTGTTCGGCTTCCGGGATCAGCGCCAGCTCGGCCAGGTAGGCCTGTTCCAGCGCGGCGCGGCGAAAGTGGTCGAACATCAGCCCCTTGGCCACGGCGGCGAGAAAGGCGCGGGGTTCGCGGGGTGTGTCCAGTCGCTCGCGACCCAGCAGGCGCACGAAGGTGTCCTGGCTCAGGTCTTCGGCACGTTGGCGGCAGGCCATGCTGCGTTGCAGCCAGGCGAGCAGCCAGCCGCGATGGTCGCGGTACAGCGAATCGACCAGATCGGCGTGTGGGCTCTGTGCAGAAGACAAGCAGCGTCCCCCCGGAACGAATGTATTAACTAACGATAATTATTCGCGATTGTTGCAGAGGGGAGGGGGTGGGTGCAATGGACGCTTATCGGATTGCCATCATGGGGAAGGGTGATGGGATTGGCTTGAGTGTTTTAGCGCCTGTGAAATCGAGCGCCCCCGGGCGGCGCTCGATTTGACAGGCCCTGCCGCACTCAAACCCTACAAACCGTGACTTTGCACGTTGCGCCGCCGCCACCTGCGCAGTCGCTGTTCCAGCTGCAACGGGCTGTCCAACTGCTGGCGCCGGGCCTGGCTGAACAGGATCAGTGCCAGCTCTGCAGTCACCTGGGCATCGGCGCTGGCGTGGTGGCGCTCTTCCACTTGCAAGCCAAAGCGCGCCACCCAGTCATCCAGCCCGGCTTCGCGCAACACCGTGTCGGGGTTGAGCATCGGCGCAAGCTCGGCAACGTCGAGAAAAACAGATTGCAAGCGATGACCAAGGCTTTCCTTCAACGCCCGTGCCAGCATGCGCTGGTCGAATGGCGCGTGAAACGCCAGCACCGGGCTGTCGCCCATGAAATCGAGCAAATCCAGCAAGGCCTCGGCTGGGTCGCAACCTGCAGCCAGAGCGCTGGGGCCCAAGCCGTGGATCAGCACGCTGGCGTTGGTTTTCTGCAACGGCCGGTGCAAGGTGCGCTCGAACTGCTGGGCAAAGTCGATGGCACCGTCCTCGATGGCCACCGCCCCGATCGACAGCACCTGGTCACGGTTGGGGTTGAGCCCGCTGGTTTCCAGGTCCAGCACCACCCAGCGCTGCTCGCGCAAACTGCACACACCCAGGGGCGCCGGTTTGGCGTGTCGGGCCAGGCGCTGGCGCGTGATGGAGTCCAGTTCGGGCGCACTGGGGCGCAGCCAGGCGAACAGGCTCATAGCTGATACCGCAAGGCCAGACTGCTTTGCAGGCGCTGGGCCTGACGCAGGGATTCGCGCAGGATGCGCCGGTCCAGGTGGTTGAGGTTGTCCGGGTCAAGCCGGTTGGAGTACGGCAGGTTGTCGCGGGTCTGGCGCTGGTGCTGCTGCATGCGGGTCTGCTGGATGAAGTGGTAGGCCTCTTCATAGGCGGCGCCGTCCAGCGGCTCGATCACGCCCTTGGCCACCAATTGGCGCAGGCGTTCCAGGGTATTGCAGGCGCCAATGCCATTGGCCAGGGCCAACAAGCGGGCGCCATCGACGAAGGGCGTCAGGCCCTGGACTTTGAGGTCGAGGGTGGCGGCCTTGTCGTTGCCCTGGCGGGTCAGCACGAACTCGCGCAGGCGACCTACCGGCGGGCGCTGGCGCAGAGCGTTGTCGGCCAGCATGCGTTGGAAGATGCGGTTGTCGGCGACCTGCTGAAGCAGGCCCTGGCGCAGTTGCTCGCAGCCTTGTTCGTCGCCCCACACTACCCGCAGGTCGAAGTAGATGCTCGAACCCAGCAGGTTTTCCGGGCTGGCTTCACGAACAAAGCCGGCAAAGCGCCGCGCCCATTCGCTGCGCGACAGGCACAAGTCAGGGTTGCCGGCCATGACGTTGCCCTTGCACAGGGTAAAGCCGCACTGGGCCAGGCACTGGTTGATGTATTGCGCCAGTGGCAGCAGGCGGGCGCGGATGGCGTCGGCCTCGGCCTTGTCGATGGCTTCGAAGAGGATGCCGTTGTCCTGGTCGGTATGCAGTGTCTGCTCGCGTCGCCCTTCGCTGCCAAAGCACAGCCAGCTGAAGGGCACGCCGGGGTCGCCACGCTCGGCCAGGGCCAGCTCGATCACCCGGCACACGGTGTGGTCGTTGAGCAGGGTGATGATCTGGGTGATCTGGGTCGACGATGCGCCATGGGCCAGCATGCGCTCGACCAGTTGGCTGATTTCACCGCGCAGCGAGACCAGGGTATCCAGCCGAGGCGCATGGCGAATGGTGCGCGCCAGGTGCACCAGGTCGACCCGTTGCAGAGAGAACAGGTCGCGCTCGGAAACCACCCCGCACAGGCGCCGGTTTTCCACCAGGCACACATGGGCAATATGCCGCTCGGTCATGGCCATGGCAGCGTCGAAGGCGCTGGCCTGGGGGCTGAGGTAGAACGGCTTGGCGGTCATGTGCCGGTCGATGGGCGCACCCAGGTCGGCATCCTCCGCGGCCACCACCTGGCGCAGGTCGCGCAGGGTGAATATGCCGGTGGGGTAGCGCTGCGGGTCGACCACCACGATGCTGCCCACCTGTTGCTCGTGCATCAGCCGCACGGCTTCGCGCAGGGACGTGTCGCCGCTGCACACCACCGGGTGACGCATGGCCAGTTCGCCCAGGGGGGTGTTCAACGAATACTGGGTGCCGAGGGTTTCCACCGCACGCTGGCGTACTTGCTGGTTGACCTGGTCAAGCAGGCTGCTCACTCCACGCAGGGCAAAATCCCGAAACACTTCAGACATCGAGAACACGCGGATGAACGCGGCCTTGTTCAACTGCAGGCAGAAGGTGTCTTCACCGGCCAGGTGCTCGGTGCGGGTCGCCCGCTCGCCCAGCAGGGCGGCCAGCGGGAAGCATTCGCCACTGGTGATTTCGAAGGTGGTCTCCACGCCAGGCTTGACCAGGTGCTGGCGCTCGCCAACCACGCGGCCCTGCTTGACGACGTAGAAGTGCTCGACCGGCCCATCGGCAGGTTTGACGATGCTTTCGCCACCGGCGTAGAAGCGCAGCTGGCACTGCTCGACCAGGTAGGCCAGGTGGCTGTGCTCCATCTGGTTGAACGGCGGAAAGCGCTGCAGAAACTGCAGGGTGCCTTGAATGTTCTGCAGTACTGCTGTCCTGCCCGCCTGGCTGTAGGCGTCCTTTTTGCTCATGAAACTGACCGTATCGCTACGCCGAACTATAT
Source organism: Pseudomonas sp. NBRC 111140 (assembly GCF_001320885.1). Taxonomy (NCBI): domain Bacteria; kingdom Pseudomonadati; phylum Pseudomonadota; class Gammaproteobacteria; order Pseudomonadales; family Pseudomonadaceae; genus Pseudomonas; species Pseudomonas sp. NBRC 111140. The sequence continues at coordinate 35,744 of NZ_BCBQ01000019.1, read as the reverse complement.
ATATCTATATATAGGTGCCGGCCCTGTTGTTTTCTGCCTCCATGGTCGGCTTGCGGCGGGGTGGTGCCCATTGGACGTAAGTCTATGAGTACCCCTGTCAGAGACCCGACGAAAGGCGAAACGGGTTACGCAAGTAATGCGGTCCTAATGCTGAAGCAGAATTTTTTTGACGAGATGGCCATGCCTGAGCAAACCGACATCCTGAGCGACGCCGAACGCGAGGCATTGGCCGTGGTGAGTGCGCCTGTCGCGCCAAAACCGTTGGTGTTGATCGTTGATGACAACCCAGTGAACAGCGAGGCTCTAGGCTATTACCTGAAAAGCAGGGGTATCGACAGCATGACCGCCGATGGTGCCCAGGAGGCTTTTTGGAAGTTGCACTGGGAACCCAGAATCGCACTGATGATCACGGATTTGCGCATGGAACCCAAGGACGGGATGGACTTGATCCGCCAGATACGCGAGTCAAAGTGGGCGGCGTTGTCGATCATCGTGGTGTCGGGCGACACCGATGTGAAAGAGGCGGTGGATGTGATGCACCTGGGAGTGGTGGATTTCCTGCTCAAGCCGGTGGACCTGGGCAAGCTGCTGGAACTGGTGAAAAAAGAACTGAAAATGCAGTGAAGCAGAAAGGGGCCGCAATGCGGCCCCTTGCGGTTTACAACCCGTTACGCGCCTTGAACTCGCGGCGACGGCGGTGCAGCACCGGCTCGGTATAGCCGTTCGGCTGCTTGCCACCTTCCACTACCAGCTCCACGGCCGCCTGGAACGCGACGTTGTCGTCGAAGTTCGGCGCCATCGGACGGTACAGGGCGTCGCCAGCGTTCTGCTGGTCAACCACCACGGCCATGCGCTTGAGGCTTTCCAGCACCTGCTCCTGGCTGACCACGCCGTGGCGCAGCCAGTTGGCCAGCAGCTGGGCGGAGATGCGCAGGGTGGCACGGTCTTCCATCAGGCCGACGTTGTTGATGTCCGGCACCTTCGAGCAACCCACGCCCTGGTCGATCCAGCGCACCACGTAGCCGAGGATGCCCTGGGCGTTGTTGTCCAGCTCGTTGCGGATTTCTTCGGCCGACCAGTTGGTGTCGGCGGCCAGCGGGATGGCCAGAATGTCGTCCACCGAGGCCGGGGTACGCGAAGCCAGTTCACGCTGACGCGCCTGCACGTCCACCTTGTGGTAGTGCAGGGCGTGCAGGGTGGCGGCAGTCGGCGACGGCACCCAGGCGGTGTTGGCACCGGCCAGTGGGTGGGCGATTTTCTGCTCGAGCATGGCTGCCATCAGGTCAGGCATGGCCCACATGCCCTTGCCGATTTGCGCACGGCCTTGCAGGCCGGTGGCCAGGCCAACGTCGACGTTGTTGTTCTCGTAGGCGCCGATCCATTTCTCGTTCTTCATGGCGCCCTTGCGCACCACGGCGCCGGCTTCCATCGAGGTGTGGATTTCATCGCCAGTGCGGTCGAGGAAACCGGTGTTGATGAACGCCACGCGCTCGGCGGCCGCCTTGATGCAGGACTTGAGGTTGACCGTGGTACGGCGCTCCTCGTCCATGATGCCGACCTTGACGGTGTTGCGCGGCATGCCCAGCAGGTCTTCGACCTGGCTGAAGATTTCGGCGGCGAAGGCCACTTCTTCCGGGCCGTGCATTTTCGGCTTGACGATGTACACGCTGCCGCTGCGGGTGTTCTTGCGGCTGGTGTTGCCGTTGAGGTTGTGCAGGGCGATCAGGTTGGTGAACAGGCCGTCCTGGATACCTTCGGGGATTTCGTTGCCTTGGGCATCGAGTACCGCCGGGTTGGTCATCAAGTGGCCAACGTTGCGCACGAACAGCAGCGAACGGCCGTGCAGCGTCACGCTGCCACCGTTGGGCGCGGCGTACTCGCGGTCCGGGTTCATGGTGCGGGTGAAGGTTTTGCCACCCTTGCTCACGGTTTCGGCCAGGTCACCTTTCATCAGGCCCAGCCAGTTGCGGTAGACAACGACCTTGTCGTCGGCGTCGACGGCGGCAACCGAGTCTTCGCAGTCCATGATGGTGGTCAGTGCCGACTCCATCAGGATGTCTTTCACGCTGGCGGCGTCGGTGCTGCCGACCGGGGTGTTGGCATCGACCTGGATTTCGAAGTGCAGGCCGTTGTGCTTGAGCAGCACAGCGGTCGGTGCGGCGGCGTCACCGTGGAAGCCGATCAGTTGGGCGTCGTCGCGCAGGCCGCTGTTGCTGCCGCCTTTGAGGGCAACAACCAGCTTGCCGCCTTCGATGCGGTAGCCGGTGGAGTCGACGTGCGAGCCAGCGGCCAGTGGCGCGGCTTCATCGAGGAAGGCGCGGGCGAAGGCGATGACCTTGTCGCCACGGACCTTGTTGTAACCCTGGCCTTTTTCGGCGCCGCCTTCATCACTGATGGCGTCGGTGCCGTACAAGGCGTCGTACAGCGAACCCCAGCGGGCGTTGGCGGCGTTCAGGGCGAAGCGGGCGTTCATTACCGGCACCACCAGCTGCGGGCCGGCCATGTGGGCGATTTCTTCGTCCACGTTCTGAGTGGTGGCCTGGAAATCGTCAGCTTGTGGCAGCAGATAGCCGATTTCCTGGAGGAATGCTTTGTAGGCTACGGCGTCGTGGGCCTGGCCTTGGCGTGCCTGGTGCCAGGCGTCGATCTTGGCTTGCAGCTCGTCGCGCTTGGCGAGCAGGGCTTTGTTCTTTGGAGCGAGGTCATTGATGATCTTCTCTGCACCCGCCCAGAACTGCTCGGCGACGATGCCGGTCCCTGGGATGGCTTCGTTGTTCACGAAGTCGTACAGGACCTTGGCGACCTGAAGGCCACCGACTTGAACGTATCCAGTCATTGCTTGCCTCACTCTGCTCAGCTATTTCGCTCTTCTGTATTAAGCCTGTAGCGCTTCTCTAAACACGGCACCCGTGCGTGCTCCCCGGTTGTGCCGGGCGCGGCTGGGTGCGGCCGGCCAGACGGGCTGGCGGGCAGTGTGCGTATTTTCACAGGCGCCTTGGCAGACATCCAAACGACGTTTTGTAGTCCGCGCCACGGGATACTACATGAAGCAGTAGGCGGGGCAAAATCAGACTAAAAGCGCCGTTCTGCGACCCGTTGGTCGCGTATGGTCACGCTGGGAGTGGGTATGTTCGCAAAAAACAGGTGGATTGTTCCAGATAAATCTTGAAACAGTACACGATTCGTTGTGCGGATTGCCCTGCGGCAGGTTGCCGCGCCTTGCCTATACTGAGTCGATCCCCCGATTTTCTGCCGCCCGGCGCGGTTCGACACGAGGAAGGGCTTGTGGATCATCTTGTACTGACTGTTATTGCCCCTGACAAGGCCGGCCAGGTCGAACGCATTGCCCAGTGCATCGCCGACCACAGTGGCAATTGGCTGGAAAGCCGCATGTCGCGCATGGCCGGGCAGTTTGCCGGCATCTTGCGGGTGGCGGTGCCGGCCGAAAACTACGCAGAACTGGTGGCCTCACTGCAGGGGCTGGCCCGGTATGACATTCGCGTGCTGATTGCCGAAAGCGGGATCGAGCCGTCGTGTACCTGGAAGCCGATTGCCATGGAGCTGGTGGGTAATGACCGGCCGGGGATCGTGCGAGACATTACGCGGTTGCTGGCGGATCTGGGGGTGAACCTTGAGCGGTTCACCACTGAGGTGCGGCCTGCGCCGATGAGCAGCGAGCCTCTTTTCCATGCCGATGCGTTGCTGGCGCTGCCGTTGACCCTGTCGCTGGATGAACTGCAGCAAAAGTTGGAGAGCCTGGCGGATGACTTGATGGTGGAGTTGCAGTTGCGGGCGGAGGATTGATCCGAGATTGCCGGGGCCGCTGCGCGCCCCATCGCGACACAAGGCCGCTCCTACAGGGGTTACGCGGTCCCCTGTAGGAGCGGCCTTGTGTCGCGATGGGCTGCAAAGCAGCCCCCTGCGGTTATCCCGATATCACGGGGAAGGCCCTGTGGATAACCTGGGGGTGTACCTCTCCAGCCCAGGTACCATCAGCCTTACACGGTTTTGTTCAAAAAACACCCAAATATCAGCAGCTTGTGCACAAAGCACGGGGACGAGGGTGTGGATAACCTTTGGAGATGTCTCTGCAGGGCACGGCCCACATGGCCTGCAGAGTTTTGGTTGTTTTTTGATCAGCTGCGTTTGCGCAAACTCAACCAGGCATCGACGCTGTAAATCGCCAAACCCGCCCAGATGAACATGAACGCTATCAGGTTGCTCGACGACAGGTGCTCATCGAACAACAGCACCGCCTGCAACAGCACCAAGGTCGGCGCCAGGTACTGCAAGAAGCCCAGGGTGGTATACGGCAGGTGCCGCGCCGCAGCGTTGAAGCACACCAGCGGCACCAGCGTTACTGGCCCGGCAGCCATCAACCACAGTGCTTCGCTGCTGGTGTAGAACGCCCCCTGGGCACTCATCGCCGCCGGGTGCAGCAGCAGCCAGCCCAGGGCCAGCGGCACCAGCATCCAGGTTTCCACCACCAGCCCCGGCAGTGCGGCCACCGGTGCCTGCTTGCGGATCAGCCCATAAAAGCCAAAGCTCAGTGCCAGCACCAGCGACACCCAAGGCAGGCTGCCCACTTGCCACACCTGCTGGGCCACACCCACGGCGGCCATGCCCACCGCCAGCCATTGCAGGCGGCGCAGGCGCTCGCCAAGAATCAGCATGCCCAGCAACACATTGATCAGCGGGTTGATGTAGTAACCCAGGCTGGCCTCAAGCATGCGCCCGTTGTTCACCGACCACACGTAAGTCAGCCAGTTACCGGCGATCAGTGCCCCGCTCAACGCCAGGATGCCCAGCCGGCGTGGGTTGTCGCGCAGCTCACGCCACCAGCCGGGGTGTTTCCACACCAGTAGCAGCAGCGAGCCGAACAGTGCTGACCAGAGCACCCGGTGGACGATGATCTCCACCGCCGGGACGCTCTGTATCGCCTTGAAGTAAATGGGGAACAGGCCCCAGATGATGTAGGCGCTCAGGCCCAAAGTGTACCCGCGACGCGGGTTTGCGGCGTGCATGCAGAATCCTTGCTCAGCTAGCTAAATATAGCGCGGGGTATTTCAGCACAGGTTGGCCGGTTGTGCTGCGACGAATTAAATGTGGGAACGAGGGCTTGGCCCTGGTTTTTGGAGGTCGTGACATTGATACCTGAACCGGCAATGATCGCTGCATCGATCATTGCCGGTTGTTGAACGACTGGCGTTAAACCGCCTTGGCTTCATCAGGCGCATGAAGCGCCATGAACTGTTCAACGTCGATGAAGGGCAGTGGCAGGATCATGCTGGCGTAATCTTCTGTTACGTCGTTTGTTGCCACAATAACGGCGTACTCTTCCGCCTTTGATGGGTCTGGTGTGTAAACACCGTCGATGCAGGTGCCGCTACCGACGCGAACGTGCCACGACGTATTTTCTGGGTCCACCAGCTCTGCGGGTCTGCTTTTCGGCTTCCACCAAAACTCAAACCTCACACCTTCGCCAGCCCGCGTGGCCTCCAGCCAGTGATTGTCTTGAATAGCTATCGGCAGGAGTACATCAACGTACTTGCTGGTGGCCCCACTGCTGACCTTGATGCGGCTGTGGCGTATGTACATATCGAGCAATGGCATGCTGTCGTCCCAGTCTGGGACTTCGCCTACAGTGGGGGCTAGATACCTTTTCGACGCTTGTGCCAAAGGGTCGCCGTTGTCGATGTCCTCAAGCTTGCCAAACCCTTCGACGGCCCAGTTGATCGCGCCTTTGTTCATCTCGCCCGCCAGGATATCGTTGTAGGCACCGAGATTCAGCGTCATGACGGACGGATAGACACTCACGGTAGTTCGCAGCACGCTTACCAGGGCATGGGCAACATTATCGCCAGACTTGGCAGTTACGATGACCTTGATGAAGCTGTCGTCGAACGTATCGGCAGCGGGTGCAGTGTACACACCCGTTCCAGGGTCGATCTCACCTTTCAGGTCGTCACCGGTGTAATCAGGGAGGTGCTGTACGCTCCAGACTACGCCTGGGGTAGCGGGCTCGGTCGTGAAGGCAATGCGGCCACCGGTCAGTACGCTTGTTTCACCTTGATCGATCGCGGTGTTGTCACTTGTGGAAATGCTGAACTTGGTGCGATCAGGGGCCAATTGACCTACCGTGAGCAAATCATTTGGCCAATGCACGGAGTCAAGGGCAACCTGGGAGTTTCGGAATAGCAGTGATGATAGGATGAACGTGTCAATCTCCACGTCAAGCGTTGTAAATCCAGACATGATGCTATCCAGAAACTCTTTAAACTTGGGTTCGGACCGTTCGTAGCAAAGGCGGTATACTCTTTCGCCATAATGCACGTGTTTCCCAAGGTCTCCGGTGGCCATCAAGTTATAGGTGTAGTCCTGTTTGGTTTTTTCGAGTGCCAGCGAATGCTTGCCTTCAATTGTTTCAATGGTGAACTTGTATTCAAGGCGTATGCTCCAGCTGTTTACAAATTCGCCGTCCTCTATAATCGGATCGAGACCCGAGCGCGGTGTATATGCCCTTCCAGCTGCGCGATGTTCGTCGTTCCAATCGACGATCATTAGGTCGTTTTTGAAAGTTATTCTAAAATTTTTGGCTGTGTCATGTTCGGGGGGGCAGGTGTAGGTGGCGTTGTATTTGGTGAATGTTGTGACGTTTGGCCCAGCGTTGTCATAAAATTCAAAGCCATCAATAGAGAGTTCTCCCGTTGCCCTGTAGCCTAAGCCGCCTGTAAGTAGGGGTGCCCAGTCAAGTAGACTGATACCCGAAGCAGATTCCTTCAGTTGTTTGATTATCAGATTTTTCGTTATGAAATCAGAGTTGATCAGCACGTTTGCACTGTAACCGTCTGGCAAGAGATATGGCAGCTTGTCGTTTCGATCGGGTGGGATGGCATTCGAACTGTCGAACCCTTCGAGCTCTACAAATAAAACAACGGCCCCGTCACCAAAGGACGCCTGGTTTCTAAGCCGTGTGCCGGGTGCGCCGTGGGTGCGAATCTTGAAATCCTTTGGCTTGAGTATAAGGTCTGCTAGATTAGCCAGTTCACCCAGTGTGTACTCGATGATTTCTCGCTGTCCGGGTTGTACCGTGTAGGCTTCAAAGTATTCTTTGAAATGCAACCCCAGTTTGTCTAGTTCGAATTGTGTTGTGCCACCGTAGAAGGCATAGTTAGTACCTGCAGCATAGCTGAAGTAAACTCTGCCATTCTCCGATACTGCATTCCTAGTGTTTTTCAACTCGATATCGAATACAAGCGATGGCCCATTGATAGGGGAAGCCTTCGCCAAGCGTGTGACCTGCCGGCGCGTGCTGCCTACCGCTTGACTTAGCTGAAGCTGCTTGCCTCTGACCGTTCGCATCATCAGCGTAGCTTTAGAATCGCTGAGGTCTGCATTCTCAAATGTCAGCCTTGGCTGGTCCAGGCAGAAGTCACTCAACTGATGATAAGAAACGCCTGATTCGATATCGACCTCACTGTTCATCGGGTCCAGGAATAGCTCTCCCGTGTAGCGCTCAATAAACTCCTGTTTCAGTACATTGTTTGCTGTTTTTCTATCGAATGCCACGATCACGGGGTAGCCAAAATTTTTCCGTGCTTTGGCTATCTCGTTCAGAAAATCTTCAAGTGACTGGCGTACAAAATTATTCATCGTCTTCTCTCTTTAATTAAGCTGCCTGCAAGGCGCCCCGTTCCAGCCTGGTTATGAGGCGGCCAGTGGTAGCCGACAGGGGGCGCTAGTTGGCTTGCCAACATTAATTTGAGTGGTCCGCTTAATATTTTCTACGCCTGCTTTAATTATTTGCCTACTGGCAAAAATGCTAGGTGTTCAGCCCATAGAGAAGTTTCAGGTGGGGTGCCGGCATCTCGCCTGCCGGCTGGCGTGTCAGGGTATTGCTAGCTAAATCATTTCTGATGCAAGCACTAGAACAACTTCAGCGGTGGTTCGTCCAACGCGGCCATCTGCTCGCGCAGGGCAAGAATCTGGTCGCCCCAGTAACGTGGCTGGCCGAACCACGGGAAGCTGGGTGGGAATGCCGGGTCGTCCCAGCGCCTTGCCAACCAAGCGCTGTAGTGCAACTGACGCAGGGCGCGCAGGGGCTCGATCAAGGCCAGTTCGCGCGGGTCGAAGTCGTGGAACTCGTTGTAGCCGTCGATCAGCTCGGCCAGCTGCCCAAGGCGCTCCTCGCGGTTGCCGGCCAGCATCATCCACAGGTCTTGTACCGCCGGGCCCATGCGGCAATCGTCGAGGTCGACCACGTGGTACACCTCGTCGCGGTGCATCAGGTTGCCGGGGTGCAGGTCGCCGTGCAGGCGGATGAGCTGATGCGGTGTACGGGCGTAGATGTCCTCCACCCGCTTGAGCAGGTCGCGTGCCACGGACTCGAAGGCCGGCAACAGTTCGCGAGGGACAAAACCACCTTCCAGCAGGGTGTTCAGCGAGGCGTGGCCGAAGTTGTCCACAGCCAGGGCTTCACGGTGCTCGAATGGCCTGCTGGCACCCACGGCATGCAGACGGCCGAGCAACTGGCCAAGGCGGTAAAGCTGATCGAGGTTGCCTGGCTCCGGGGCATGGCCGCCGCGGCGGGGGAACAGTGTGAAACGGAAGCCCTGGTGTTCGAACAGGGTGCGGCCGTCGTGCTGCATCGGCGCAACCACCGGCACTTCACAGTCGGCCAGTTCAGCGGTGAAGCTGTGTTCCTCAAGAATGGCCGCATCGCTCCAGCGGCCTGGGCGGTAGAACTTGGCGATCAGCGGCTGCGCGTCTTCGATGCCCACCTGGTAGACGCGGTTCTCGTAGCTGTTCAGCGCCAACACGCGGGCATCGCTGAGGAAGCCCAGGCTTTCCACGGCGTCCAGGACCAGGTCGGGGGTGAGGGTGTCGAAGGGGTGGGACATGATGGCTCCGGGGATAGGCGGCATGGAGCCCATGGTACAGCGTTATACCTGTACCGGCCTCTTCGCGGCTAAAGCCGCTCCCACAGGTTTTGTGAGCATCCTTCAGGCGACGCGGTCCCTGTGGGAGCGGCTTTAGCCGCGAAGAGGCCCGCCCAGGCTATGCAGGTACCCCGATCAGCACAACGGACGGATTAAACTGCACCCGCACCGAACTACCAGCCGCCACTTGTAGCCCGGCCAACCAATCCGCTTCGGCAATGGCACACAGCGTCTGCCCATTACCCAATGCCAGTCGGACCTCGCTGGGCCCGTCATCCGCTGCCAACACTTCTTCCACCGTAGCACTCAAGCAGTTGCTGCCGACCTCGGCTTGCTCCCCCTGCGCCAACAACCGCACCCACCCGGCCTTGAGCAGCGCTACTACCATCGTCCCCAGCGTCAGCTCCAGCCGCGCGGTACTGTCGTGTGTGATCAGCGCGTCGATCTCCAGCCCGCCGCCCAATGCCAGGCTGACGCGGTCATACCGGCCTTCGCGGCGCAGGCCGCTGACCTGGCCCTGCAGCTGGTTGCGCGCGCTGGTGCGCAGCATCAGGCGCCCGAGCAGGTCGAGGTCGCTGGACTCTTCGGCGGCTTCGAGGATTTGCGCCTGCAGGGCCTGCAACCTTTGATACAGGCGCAGCACCCGCTCGCCTTCCGGCGACAAGCGCGCACCGCCACCACCTCGACCACCGGTGCTGCGCTCGACCAGGGGTTGGCTGGCCAGGTTGTTGAGCTCGTCGATGGCATCCCAGGCCGCCTTGTAGCTGATGCCCGCTGCCTTGGCGGCGCGGGTGATCGAGCCTTGTTCGGCAATGTGCTGCAGCAGCGCGATGCGCTGGGGGCGGCGGGCGATGTGCTGGGTAAGCAGAGTAGGCAGCGGCATGAGCATTGAGTCGTTGTAGGTGATGGGCCTGAAGGTGAATTGTGTAGGACTGCACAGGTCATGCATACCCTGGTTTGGGCGTGCGTGCCAGGCAATACACATCTACCTGTCGCGCTCCGGCCTTGCGCAGCACCTGAGCAATGGCCTGCGCGGTGGCACCGGTGGTCAACACATCGTCGACAACAGCGACATGCTTACCTGTCAGCTTGCCAGTGACCGCAAACGCCTGACGCAAGTTGCGTCGCCTTGCCTTGGCAGTCAGCTGTTGCTGCGCAGTCGTTTCGCGCGTGCGCATCAGCAATCGCTCATCGCAAGGTAGCCGCAGTTGCGAAGACAACCAACGCCCAAGCATCCCCGCCTGGTTGAACCCTCGCTCGCGCAATCGACGGCTTGCCAAGGGCACAGGCAACAGCAGGTCTGGGCGCGGTAGCCCTTCGGCAAAGCGGTGCAGCAGCCCATGCCCGAGTAACTCGGCCATCAAGCGCCCCAATGGCCATTGACGATTGTGCTTGAAGCGGCTGATCAACGTGTCCACCGGAAAGCCGTAGTGCCACAGGGAAATGACCTGATCGAAGGCCGGCAAGCGGCGGCAGCACTGGGCGCAAGTCAGCCCGGCCATGGGCAAGGGCAGGGCGCAATGCTGGCAGTGATCACCCAGCCAGGGCAGTTCCTGCTCGCAGGCGGTGCACAATGGGTAGCGCTGCTCGGCAGGCTCATCGCACAGTAAACACGTTTGATTAATAAGTGAGCACTTGTAAACCAGCCTTTTCCAGTGTGGTTGACAGTTCATAGGCCTTCCATGACTATGCGAGCTATCCGTGATGCGCTGGCGGGCTTTCCTGTCCCGGCGCCAGCTACAGCCTAAACAAGGAAACGCCGATGAGCGCCAGCACAACTGCAACAACACGTCACGACTGGTCCCTGGCCGAGGTCAAGGCGCTGTTCCAGCAACCGTTCAATGACTTGCTGTTCCAGGCGCAGACCGTACACCGCGCGCATTTCGACCCAAACCGCGTGCAGGTTTCGACTTTGCTGTCGATCAAGACCGGTGCCTGCCCGGAAGATTGCAAATATTGTCCCCAGTCCGGCCACTACAACACCGGGCTGGAAAAACAGAAACTGATGGAAGTGCAGAAGGTGCTGGAAGAGGCCGCCCGGGCCAAAGCCATCGGTTCTACCCGCTTCTGCATGGGAGCGGCCTGGAAGCACCCGTCGGCCAAAGACATGCCCTACGTGTTGGAGATGGTCAAAGGTGTGAAGGCCATGGGCCTGGAAACCTGCATGACCCTCGGCAAGCTCGACCAGGATCAGACCCTGGCCCTGGCCCAGGCTGGCCTGGACTACTACAACCACAACCTCGACACCTCGCCGGAGTTCTACGGCAGCATCATCACCACCCGCACCTATGGCGAGCGCCTGCAGACCCTGGCCTACGTGCGCGATGCTGGAATGAAGATCTGCTCCGGTGGCATCCTGGGCATGGGCGAGTCGCTGGACGACCGCGCCGGCCTGCTGATCCAGCTGGCCAACCTGCCCGAGCACCCGGAATCGGTACCGATCAACATGCTGGTCAAGGTGGCCGGCACACCGCTGGCCGAGGAAGAAGACGTCGACCCGTTCGACTTCATTCGCATGCTGGCCGTGGCCCGTATCCTCATGCCCAAGTCGCACGTGCGTCTGTCCGCAGGCCGCGAGCAGATGAACGAGCAGATGCAGGCCTTGGCCTTCATGGCTGGCGCCAACTCGATTTTCTACGGCGAAAAACTGCTGACTACCGCCAACCCGCAGGCCGACAAGGACATGCAACTGTTCGCACGCCTGGGCATCAAGCCCGAAGCGCGGGAAGAGCACGCCGATGAAGTGCATCAGGCGGCGATCGAGCAGGCGCTGGTCGAACAGCGCAGCAGCGAGATGTTCTACAACGCTGCATCGGCCTGATATGGCCTTCGACCTGGCAGCGCGCCTGGCCGAACGGCGCGCCGCAGACCTGTATCGGCAGCGGCCACTATTGGAAAGCCCACAGGGGCCGGAAGTAGTGGTCGATGGCCAACGCCTGCTGGCCTTCTGTAGCAATGACTACCTGGGTTTGGCCAACCACCCCGAGGTTATCTCTGCCTGGCAGGCCGGCGCCGAGCGCTGGGGTGTGGGCGGCGGTGCCTCGCACCTGGTGGTCGGCCACAGCACGCCGCACCACCAGGTTGAAGAGGCGCTGGCCGAACTGACCGGGCGTCCGCGCGCGCTGTTGTTCTCTACCGGCTACATGGCCAACCTGGGCGCCATCACCGCGCTGGTGGGGCAGGGTGACACGGTGCTGCAAGACCGACTGAATCATGCCTCGCTGTTGGATGGCGGGTTGCTCAGCGGTGCGCGCTTCAACCGCTACTTGCACAACGACTCAGCGAGCCTGGCCAGCCGCCTGGACAAGGCCGTCGGCAATACCCTGGTGGTGACTGATGGTGTGTTCAGCATGGACGGCGACCTGGCCGACCTGCCGGCGCTGGCCGATGTCGCCCGTGGCCGTGGCGCCTGGTTGATGGTCGACGATGCCCATGGCCTGGGTACCTTGGGCGCACAAGGCGGCGGTATCGTCGAGCACTTCGGCCTGGGCGTGGCTGATGTACCGGTCTTGATCGGCACGCTGGGCAAGGCCTGCGGTACCGCAGGTGCCTTTGTTGCCGGCAGCGAAGATCTGATCGAGGCACTGGTGCAGTTCGCCCGGCCCTACATCTACACCACCAGCCAGCCACCGGCGCTGGCCTGCGCTACGCTCAAAAGCCTGGAGCTGCTGCGCCGCGAAACCTGGCGCCGTGAGCACCTGGCCGCGTTGATTCGCCAGTTCCGCGAAGGCGCGCAGCAGATCGGGCTGCAACTGATGGACAGCCCGACGCCGATCCAGCCCATCGTGATCGGCGACAGTGCGCAGGCCTTGCGCCTGTCACGCATGCTGCGCGAGCGCGGCTTGCTGGTGACGGCTATCCGTCCGCCTACCGTGCCGGCGGGTAGCGCCCGTCTGCGGGTAACCTTGAGCGCCGCGCACAGCGAGGCGCAGGTGCAGCTATTGTTGAATGCATTGGCCGAGTGTTATCCACAACTGGAGAACGCCGATGCGTAATCGACTTGTTCTGCTGCCTGGTTGGGGCCTGGGCATTGCTGCCCTTGAGCCGCTGGCAGCCAGCCTGCGCGCCCAGGACGCCCGCCTGCAGGTAGAGCTGATGCCCTTGCCGGAATTGCCTCACAGCGATGTGGAGGGCTGGCTTGACCACCTCGACCGCAAGTTGCCGGCGGATGTCTGGCTGGGCGGCTGGTCGTTAGGCGGCATGCTCGCCAGCGCCCTCGCGCACAAGCGTGGCGACCACTGCTGCGGCCTGCTGACCCTGGCCAGCAACCCCTGTTTCGTGGCCCGCGCGGACTGGCCGCATGGCATGGCCGAAGACACCTTCGGCACCTTCCTCGACGGCTGCCGCAGCCATACCCAGGTCACCCTCAAGCGCTTCCGTACCTTGTGCAGCGATGGCGCCCTGCAACCACGCACCTTGCTGCGCCAACTGGGTGTCGGCGTGCCGGACACCGACCCGCTGTACCTGGCCACCGGCCTTGAGGTGCTGGCCAAGCTGGACACTCGCGAAGCCCTGCAGGCCTATGGCGGCCCGCAGTTGCACCTGTTCGCCGGCAGCGATGCGCTGGTGCCGGCAGAGGCGGCGAAGGCCTTGAGCGAGCTGTTGCCCGATGTGGAAGTGGGCCTGGTCGAAGACAGTTCCCACGCCTTCCTGTTGGAGTACCCGCAGGAGTTGGCGGCGGGCATCAAGAGTTTCCTGCATGAGAGTGGCGATGACTGATCTTTCCCGTCCGACCCTACCCGGTGCATTGCCCGACAAACGCCAGGTAGCGGCTTCGTTCTCCCGCGCGGCAGCCAGTTACGACAGCGTGGCTGCCTTGCAGCGTGCGGTAGGTGCGAACCTGCTGGAGCAGTTGCCTGCAGGCCTGCAGCCGTTGCATTGGCTGGACCTGGGCAGCGGCACCGGCCACTTCAGCCGCATGCTTGCTGAGCGTTTCGCCCAGGCCAGCGGCGTGGCGGTGGATATCGCCGAAGGCATGCTGCGCCATGCACGCCATGAACAGGGCGGGGCGCAGTATCACGTGGCTGGCGACGCCGAGCGCCTGCCGCTGCGTGATGGCAGTGTCGACCTGGTGTTTTCCAGCCTGGCGGTGCAGTGGTGCGACCAGTTCGCCAGTGTGCTGGCCGAGGCGCAGCGCGTGCTGCGCCCAGGCGGTGTGCTGGCCTTCAGCAGCTTGTGCGTGGGCACCCTCGACGAACTGCGCGCCAGTTGGCAAGCGGTAGATGGGCTGGTGCATGTGAACCGCTTCCGCCGGTTCGAAGACTACCAACGCCTGTGCGCGGCCAGCGGCTTCGAACAGCTTGAGCTGCAGCGCCGCCCGCATGTGCTGCATTACCCGGACGTTCGTAGCCTGACCCACGAGCTGAAGGCTTTAGGGGCACACAATCTGAACCCTGGGCGCCCTTCCGGCCTCACCGGCAGGGCGCGCATGCAGGGCTTGTTGCAAGCCTATGAGGCATTTCGCCAGCCTGCGGGGCTGCCAGCTACCTATCAAGTGGTCTATGGTGTGTTGCGCAAGCCACAGGCGTAAGGGGAACACGATGAGCCAGGCCTATTTCATTGCCGGCACCGACACCGATGTCGGCAAGACCACCATCGCCGCCGGGCTGTTGCATGCGGCGCGCTTGCAGGGCATGAGCACGTTGGGCGCCAAGCCGGTGGCCTCTGGCTGCACGATGACGCCCAAAGGCTTGCGCAATAGCGATGCCCAGGCGCTGATCGACGAAAGCACGATCAAGTTGCCCTACGAGCAGGTCAACCCGTTTGCCTTCGAGCCTGCAATTGCCCCACATGTGGCCGCGCGCGAGGCGGGGGTGACGCTGGCGGTGCCAGAGCTGTTGGCGGCTATGCGTAATGTGCTGCAACAGCATGCCGATTTCACCTTGGTGGAAGGGGCCGGTGGCTGGCGCGTGCCGCTGTCGGGCCTGGAGAATCTGTCCGACCTTGCCATTGCCCTGCAGTTGCCGGTGATTCTGGTGGTAGGCGTGCGCTTGGGTTGCATCAGCCATGCCTTGCTCAGCGCCGAGGCCATAGAACGTGACGGGTTGCAGCTGGCGGGTTGGGTGGCAAACATCATCGAGCCGCGTACTTCACGGCTGGAAGAAAACCTGGCCAGTCTGGCTGAACGCTTGCCGGCGCCTTGCCTGGGGCGGGTGCCCAAGTTGAAGCAGGCCAGCGCCGATATGGTGGCTGAGCATTTGCAGTTGGACCTGCTGGATTAGCCGTTTCCAGGCCTGGTTCTTTTGCGGGAATACCCCAGGCCTATCGACTGGCACCAGGCCATTAGGGATTTAAACGGGCCTTTTCACGCCTGGCCTGCTTTAATTGGGGCTGTTCGTCATCCAGCGTCAATGGAGTCCTGACATGGAAATCACCGGTAGCTCCGCTTATTACGCGGGCCTGAGCGCAATCCAGGCCGGCCAGAGCCGCGTCGATCAGGCCGCCGCCCAGATCGCCAACACCACCGCCGAACGTACCGCCACCAGCCAGTCCAGCGATTTTCAGGCCGAACGCCTGCGCGCGGTCGACCGCAGCCAGCAGATGGACATGGCCACCAGCATCGTGCAACAGGCAGTGGGCAAAACCGAAGTCGAACTTGGCGCAAAAGTGGTCAAGGCATCCGACGAAATGCTCGGCCGGATCATCGACACCTACGCCTGAATTCTCGGCGTTTCCCCTGCATCGCGACCCACCCCTGTGGGAGCGAGTTTGCCCACGAATGCGTTTGACCAGATACCTCTGTTTTCTGGGCGGGCCTATTCGCGGGTAAACCCGCTCCCACAGGGGTTTTTGTCATGCGATGGCATATTTGCCATTTTTCGCGGCGTAAATGGCACCATAGTCCAACCTTGACAGAACGCGGTGCTAAACGTAAGTTTCAAACAACTGTTTGATAGACGGCCGCCAAGAGCTGGTCACCCCCACAGAACTGACCCAGAGGTTCATCGCAATGCCTGATTACAAAGCCCCCTTGCGTGATATCCGCTTCGTTCGCGACGAGCTGCTTGGCTATGAGGCGCACTATCAGAGCCTGCCGGGCTGCCAGGACGCCACGCCCGACATGGTCGACGCGATCCTCGAAGAAGGTGCGAAGTTCTGTGAACAAGTGCTGTCGCCGCTGAACCGTGTGGGTGACCAGGAAGGCTGTACCTGGAGCGAATCGGGCGTTAAAACCCCGACCGGCTTCAAAGCGGCCTACGAGCAGTTCGTCGAAGGCGGCTGGCCGAGCCTGGCGCATGACGTAGAACATGGCGGCCAGGGCCTGCCGGAATCGCTGGGCCTGGCCCTGAGCGAAATGGTCGGTGGTTCGAACTGGTCGTGGGGCATGTACCCAGGCCTTTCGCATGGCGCGATGAACACCATTTCTGCGCATGGCACCCATGAGCAGCAAGAGACCTACCTGACCAAGCTGGTGTCCGGTGAGTGGACCGGCACCATGTGCCTGACCGAACCCCACTGCGGTACCGACCTGGGCATGCTGCGCACCAAGGCCGAACCACAGGCCGACGGCAGCTACAAAGTGTCGGGCACCAAGATCTTCATTTCGGCCGGTGAACACGACATGGCCGACAACATCGTCCATATCGTCCTGGCCCGCCTGCCGGACGCACCGGCTGGCACCAAAGGCATTTCGCTGTTCATCGTGCCGAAGTTCCTGCCTAACGCCGAAGGCGGCGTGGGTGAGCGCAACGGCGTGAGCTGCGGCTCCATCGAACACAAAATGGGCATCCACGGTAACGCTACCTGCGTGATGAACTTCGATGCTGCCACGGGCTACCTGATCGGCCCGGCCAACAAAGGCCTGAACTGCATGTTCACCTTCATGAACACGGCTCGCCTGGGTACCGCGCTGCAAGGCCTGGCCCACGCCGAAGTGGCGTTCCAGGGTGGCCTGAAGTACGCCCGCGAGCGCCTGCAGATGCGCTCCCTGACCGGCCCGAAAGCACCGGACAAGGCTGCCGACCCGATCATCGTCCACCCGGACGTGCGCCGCATGCTGCTGACCATGAAGGCCTTCGCCGAAGGCAACCGCGCCATGGTGTACTTCACTGCCAAGCAGGTGGACATCGTCAAGTACAGCCAGGACGAAGAAGAGCGCAAGAAGGCCGATGCCCTGCTGGCGTTCCTGACCCCGATCGCCAAGGCGTTCATGACCGAAGTCGGCTTCGAAGCCGCCAACCACGGCGTGCAGATCTACGGCGGCCACGGCTTCATCGCCGAGTGGGGCATGGAGCAGAACGTGCGCGACAGCCGTATCTCCATGTTGTACGAAGGCACCACCGGTATTCAGGCCCTCGACCTGCTGGGCCGTAAAGTGCTGATGACCCAGGGTGAAGCACTGAAGGGTTTCACCAAGATCGTGCACAAGTTCTGCCAGGCGCAGGAAGGCAACGAAGCGGTCAAAGAGTTCGTCGAACCGCTGGCGGCCATCAACAAGGAGTGGGGCGAGCTGACCATGAAAGTGGGCATGGCCGCCATGAAGGACCGCGAAGAAGTCGGTGCGGCCTCGGTCGATTACCTGATGTATTCCGGCTACGCCTGCCTGGCCTACTTCTGGGCCGACATCGCCCGCCTGGCGGCTGAGAAACTGGCTGCAGGCACCAGCGAAGAGGCGTTCTACACGGCCAAGCTGCAGACTGCGCGCTTCTACTTCCAGCGCATCCTGCCGCGTACCCGTACCCATGTGGCGACCATGCTGTCGGGTGCCAACAACCTGATGGCAATGGACGAAGAGCACTTCGGCTTGTCGTACTGATCCATCGGCTGTACCAAAAACCCGCCTGCCTTCACCGGCAGGCGGGTTTTTTGCTTTTGGGGTGCTACTGCGAATCCTGTGTAGGCGTGGCCTTGTGTCTGAACTGAATTCAACTGTTCATGTGCACTGCCGATGAAGTAGGGGCACAATGCCATTATTGATCTGCCGGGTTGGAGATTACCCTTGTTTCGTCTTAACGCTGTTCGCGCAAGCCACTTCCTGCCTTCGCTGTTCCTGTTGCTGGCAGGGCTCGCCGCAGCCTATGTGAGAGACCTCAGCGTCTTTTTCACATCGCTGTTCAATGTCTTGCCTACCTTGGTTCTGCTGCTGGGCGGCGCCTACTGCGCGGTGTACCGCCGCCAGCGTGAGCTGTTCATGATGCTTACGGTGTACATCGCCTACTTCCTGCTCGACACCCAGACCGACTTCTACCGTGACCATGGCCGCGTGCGCGAGGACGCAGCGGTAATCTTCCACCTGGTGTGCCTGCTGCTGCCGGCGCTGTTCGGGCTGTATGGCGCCTGGCAGGAACGCACTCACCTGCTGCAGGACCTGGTGGCCCGTGGTGCCGTGCTGTTTGCCGTGGGCAGCGTGGCGGTAGCCCTGGAGCAAAGTTACCCCGAGGCGTTGCTGACCTGGTTGGCTGAAATTCGCTGGCCGGCCTTGCATGGCCAGTGGATGAGCCTGATTCAGATGGTATACCCCCTGTTCATCGGCGTGTTCATCCTGCTGGTGGTGCAATACCTGCGCGCACCGCGGCCGCTGCACGCCGCGTTGATAACGGGCCTGCTGGGCATTTTCTGGATGCTGCCGCAAACCTTCATCCTGCCGTTTACCCTGAACATCATGTGCAGCCAGGTGATGCTGATGATCGCCGCAGCCGTGGCGCACGAGGCTTATCAGATGGCTTTTCGTGATGAGCTGACCGGCCTGCCGGGGCGTCGTGCGCTGAACGAACGCATGCAGCGCCTGGGACGCAACTATGTGATCGCCATGACCGATGTCGACCACTTCAAGAAATTCAACGACACCCACGGCCACGATGTGGGCGACCAGGTGCTGCGCCTGGTCGCCAGCCGCTTGTCCAAGGTCACCGGCGGTGGTCGCGCCTACCGTTATGGTGGCGAGGAGTTCGCCCTGGTCTTCGCTGGCAAGACCGCCGAAGAATGCGTACCGCATGTGGAAGCCGTGCGTGAAGTCATCGCCAACTACGTGATGCATCTGCGCGACCAGCATAACCGCCCGCAGGACGATACGGCCGGGCGTCAGCGCCGCGCTGGCAGTGGCGGCGGCACGGTCTCGGTCACCATCAGTATTGGCGTGGCCGAGCGCCATGCCGATCATCGCAACCCCGAGGCGGTGCTCAAATCCGCCGACCAGGCGCTATACAGCGCCAAAGGTGCGGGGCGCAATTGTGTCATGGTGCATGGGCAACAATCGCAGCGTGGGGCCGTGCGGACGGCGTGACCGAATAAGACTGTATGGTCGAGTGATGACCCTATGTCTCGTAAAAGTTGTTCGGTTACACTGCCAGTAACCCCAGTGTCGCGGTTCCCCGAGACCGCCCCGACCCGACTAGCGAGAGGTTGTCATGGCTGACTATAAAGCGCCCCTGCGCGACATGCGCTTCGTACTGAATGAAGTCTTCAACGTGGCCGAGCAGTGGGCGCAATTGCCCGCGCTGGCCGAGGTTGTCGACGCCGACACGGCCATGGCCGTGCTGGAAGAAGCCGGCAAAGTCACCGCCAAAACCATCGCGCCGCTTAGCCGCGCCGCCGATGAAGAGGGCTGCCACTGGGACAATGGTGCAGTGCGCACCCCAGCTGGCTTCATCGAGGCCTACAACACCTATGCCGAAGGCGGCTGGGTGGGCGTGGGCGGCGACCCGCTGTTCGGTGGCATGGGCATGCCCAAGGCCATCTCGGCGCAGGTCGAGGAAATGGTCAACGCTTCCAGCCTGGCCTTCGGCCTGTACCCGATGCTGACCGCTGGCGCCTGCCTGTCGATCAACGCCCACGCCAGCGAAGCCTTGAAGGAAAAATACCTGCCGAACATGTACGCCGGTGTGTGGGCAGGTTCCATGTGCCTGACCGAGCCACATGCCGGTACCGACCTGGGCATCATCCGCACCAAGGCCGAGCCCCAGGCTGATGGCAGCTACAAGGTCAGCGGCACCAAGATCTTCATCACTGGTGGCGAGCACGACCTGACCGAGAACATCATCCACCTGGTGTTGGCCAAGCTGCCAGATGCACCGGCGGGGCCAAAAGGCATTTCGCTGTTCCTGGTGCCGAAGTTCCTGGTCAATGAGGACGGCAGCCTCGGCGCGCGCAAC
Organism: Pseudomonas sp. NBRC 111140; assembly: GCF_001320885.1. Taxonomy (NCBI): domain Bacteria; kingdom Pseudomonadati; phylum Pseudomonadota; class Gammaproteobacteria; order Pseudomonadales; family Pseudomonadaceae; genus Pseudomonas; species Pseudomonas sp. NBRC 111140. Next base: position 15,715 of record NZ_BCBQ01000019.1, on the reverse strand, counting down.
CCGGCCACCTGCGGTTCGATCGAGCACAAGATGGGCATCCAGGCCTCGGCTACCTGCGTGATGAACTTCGACGAGGCGGTCGGCTACATCGTCGGTGAGCCGAACAAGGGCCTGGCGGCCATGTTCACCATGATGAACTACGAGCGCCTGGGTGTTGGCATCCAGGGCCTGGCCTCGGCCGAACGCTCCTACCAGAACGCCGTGGAGTACGCCCGCGACCGCCTGCAGAGCCGCGCCCCGACCGGCCCGCAAGCCAAGGACAAGGCCGCCGACCCGATCATTGTCCATCCAGACGTGCGCCGCATGCTGTTGACCATGAAGGCGCTGATCGAGGGTGGCCGCGCCTTCTCCACCTACGTGGCCATGCAGCTGGACAGTGCCAAGTACAGCGAAGACGCCAACGTACGCAAACGCAGCGAAGAGCTGGTGGCACTGCTGACGCCGGTGGCCAAGGCGTTCCTCACCGACCTGGGCCTGGAGTGCGCGGTGCACGGCCAGCAGGTATTCGGCGGGCATGGCTATATCCGTGAGTGGGGCCAGGAGCAGCTGGTGCGTGATGTGCGTATTACGCAGATCTACGAAGGCACCAACGGTATCCAGGCGTTGGACCTGATGGGGCGCAAGGTGGTGGCCAGCGGTGGGGCGTACTACCGCTTGTTCTCCGACGAGATTCGCCAGTTCATTGCCAGCGCAGATGGCGCACTAGACGAATTTGCCAAGCCTTTGGCGGTCTGCCTCGACCAGCTCGACGGGTTGACCGAATGGGTGCTGGAACAGGCCAAAGGTAACCCGAATGAAATTGGCGCGGCTTCGGTCGAGTACCTGCATGCTTTTGGCTATGTCGCGTATGGCTACATGTGGGCACTGATGGCGCGGGCGGCCAAGGCGGGTGAGGGCGATGAGGCGTTCTACTCGGGCAAGCTGGGGACTGCGCGGTTCTACTTTGCGCGCTTGCTGCCACGGGTGGATTCGCTGGTGGCTTCGGTGAAGGCGGGGAGTGAGTCGCTGTACCTGCTGGATGCTGAGCAGTTCTGACAGATCTTGGGGCCGCTTTGCGGCCCATCGCGACGCAAGGCCGCTCCTACAGGGCGCAAGGCTTATGCGGTCCTTGTAGGAGCGGCCTTGTGTCGCGATGGGCTGCGCAGCAGCCCCAATTCCCGGTGTGTCTGGGAATAGGTCCTCTTTGTAAGCTTTTTCCTACACGACGTGGTGACTTTTCACCACTGGTCTCAGATTGGATCCACGGTTAATCTTTACCACATGGACGTTGCGCAGGAAGCGCAAAGGACAGATCAAGGAAGACGACGAAGGACCACCTGCCAGGATGGCGGGGCGATACGGATGTCACAGGGAAACAGTCTGGAAAACCCCGCTTCGGCGGGGTTTTCTTTGTGCGCGTTTTTTCAGGCCAGCACATCCAGCGGTGACGCCCCCAAAAGGCGGGCATCGGTCTCTTCCTCCAGCAGCGTGCGCAACAACTCCACAGAGGCCTGCTGGCGCTGGGCATCGCGGAACACCAGGCCAACCTTCAGCGGCACGCGCGGCTCGCTCAACGGCTTCCACAGCAGCCCCTGGTCATCTTCGGCGGCCTCCTTGGCCCGCCCCGGCAGAATAGTGGCCAGCGCCGTGTGCGCCAGGCTGTCGAGAATCCCCGCCATGTTGTTCATCTCGGCCTGTACCTGCGGCCGTCGGCCCTGACTGGCCAGCTGCGCCTGCCAGATCTGTCGGATCTGGAACTCCTCGCCCAACATCAGCATGGGCAGCTCGGCGGCCTGGCGGATGGACACCTTCTTGAAGTCCTTCAATGGGTGGGTATCGGGGATCACCAGTTGCAACTCATCTTCGTACAGCAGCAGGCCATGCAGCCCTGGCTGGCGCGGCGGCAGGTAGCTGATACCGATGTCCAGGCTGCCGTTGAGCAAGCGCCGCTCGATCTCCAGCCCTGACAATTCGTAAATCTGCACCACCAGATGAGGCTGAGCCTTGCGCAGCCGTTCAAGCAGCTGCGGTACCAGGCTGGGGCGCACGGTTTGCAGCACACCGATGGCCAAGGTACGCAGCGACTGGCCTTTGAAATTGCGCATGGCCTCGTGAGCACGCTGCAGGCCGTCGAGCAACGGCAAGGCATGGTTGTACAGGGTGTGGGCGGCCAGGGTCGGTAGCAGGCGCTTGTTGCTGCGCTCGAACAGGCTCAGGTCGAGGCTGTGCTCCAGCTGACGGATCTGTTGGGAAAGCGCAGGCTGGGACAGCGACAGGCGTTCGGCGGCACGGCCCACGTGGCCTTCTTCATACACCGCGACGAAATAACGCAGTTGGCGGAAATCCATAAGTAACGCTTATCAAAAATGCTGGAAAAACGAAATGGTCGAAAACCCTTGTGAAGCCTAGTCTATCGCCGTATTCCAAAGGGTTACAGCGATGAATAGGTCGATTGTTACCCCGGATGAAAAACACTTTTGATAGGCAAGGCAAAATATCGAGTGTCGGCGACAAGACCGCACCGTGCCGCCCTTTACCGTGATTGGTTGGAGCCCTGATGAACCTGTTCAACCTGCGCCGCTCGGCCCCTGCCGCCGTCGCCGAGCCTAAGCGTGCGCCGGTGATCGTGCCGCAAGCTTCCGAGCTGTCGCGTGATCGCCTGATGCCCAGTGCCGAGCGTGCGGCGCAGGTATTCGTGCGTGGCCAGGGCTCCTGGTTGTGGGACAACGAAGGGCACGCCTACCTGGACTTCACCCAAGGCGGCGCGGTCAACAGCCTGGGCCATAGCCCCAGTGTGCTGGTAAAGGCATTGGGTAACCAGGCCCAGGCGCTGATCAACCCAGGCTCGGGTTTCCACAGCCGCGGCCTTTTGGACCTGGTCAATCGCCTGTGCCAAAGCACCGGCAGTGACCAGGCCTACCTGCTCAACAGCGGTGCCGAGGCCTGCGAAGGTGCGATCAAGCTGGCGCGCAAGTGGGGCCAGCTGCACCGCAACGGTGCCTATCACATCATCACCGCCAGCCAGGCCTGCCATGGCCGCAGCCTGGGTGCGCTGTCAGCATCCGACCCGCTGCCGTGCAATCGCTGCGAACCGGGCCTGCCCGGTTTCAGCAAGGTGCCGTTCAATGACTTGGCGGCGCTGCACGCGGCGGTGGACTCGCGCACCGTGGCAATCATGCTGGAGCCGATCCAGGGCGAGGCGGGCGTTATTCCGGCTACCCAGGAATACCTCAAGGGCGTGGAAACGCTCTGCCGCGAACTGGGCATCCTGCTGATCCTCGATGAGGTGCAGACCGGTATTGGCCGCTGTGGTGCGCTGCTGGCAGAAGAGACCTATGGCGTGCGCGCCGACATCATCACCCTGGGCAAGGGCCTGGGCGGTGGCGTGCCGCTGGCCGCCTTGCTGGCCCGGGGCACGGCGTGCTGCGCCGAGCCTGGTGAACTGGAAGGCAGCCACCACGGCAATGCGCTGATGTGCGCCGCCGGCCTGGCTGTGCTGGGCACCGTGCTGGAGCCTGGCTTCTTCGCTCAGGTGCAGGACAACGGCCGCCACCTGCGTGAAGGCTTAAGCCGCCTGGCTGGGCGTTATGGCCAGGGCGAAGTACGCGGGCAAGGCCTGCTGTGGGCCTTGCAACTGAAAGAAAACCTGGCCCGCGAACTGGTGGCGGCCGCCCTGTACGAAGGCCTGCTGCTGAACGCACCGCAAGCGGATGTAGTGCGTTTTTCGCCAGCGCTGACTGTGAGCAAGGGCAACATCGATGAAATGCTGTTGCGCCTGGCCCGCGCCTTTGCCCGCCTGCATGCCCAGCAGCAGGCCCGCCGCGAGATGCCGGCGTAGCTGTTTAGCAAGACCGAGAATTCTACGAACCGTCTGGCGTTCCTGCGCATCGCCCCTGGCCTGTTTCATTCGGCCCGGGGCGTTTTTTTTTGCCTGTGGAACCTCTGTGGCGCGCGGCTAGTCTTTGATGTAACCCTTCAGGAGAGACTCGCATGGACTTTATCCGCATCATTATCGCCATCCTTCTGCCACCGCTGGGTGTGTTTCTGCAGGTGGGGTTCGGCGGAGCATTCTGGCTGAATATCCTGCTGACCTTGCTGGGTTACATTCCGGGGATCGTGCACGCGGTCTATATCATCGCCAAGCGATGAGGTTTTCCGGGGCCGCAAAGCGGCCCCAAACTCTCAGTGCTTCAACACCCGGCAATAGAATTTCCACTCTTCTTCCAATGCATGCGCCAGGTTCTCCGCTTTGCGGAACCCATGCCGCTCTCCGGCATAGAAGTGCCCCTCAGCCTCGATCCCGTTAGCCTGCAACGCCGCCAGCATCGCGCGGGTCTGTTCCGGCACCACCACCGCATCCAGCTCGCCCTGGAAGAAAATCACCGGCACCTTGATCTGCCCTGCATGCAGCAAAGGCGTGCGCTGGCGATAACGCTCGGCGTCCTGCTGCGGGTCGCCGATCAGCCAGTCCAGGTAGTCGCCCTCGAACTTGTGGGTGGCACGGCCCAGGGCCACCGGGTCGCTGACCCCGTACAGGCTGGCGCCGGCACGGAACACATCATGGAATGCCAGGGCGCACAAGGTGGTATAGCCACCGGCGCTGCCGCCGCGGATGAACGCCTTGTGTTTGTCGACCCAACCCTGAGCCGCCAGGTATTCGACCGCTGCGCAGGCATCGGCCACATCGCTTTCGCCCCAGCGCAGGTGCAGTGCCTGGCGGTACTCCCGGCCATAGCCGGTGCTGCCCCGGTAGTTCAGGTCGGCCACGGCAAAGCCGCGCTGGGTCCAGTACTGGATGCGTGGGTCGAGCACGGGGTAACAGGCCGAAGTCGGCCCACCGTGGACGAACACCACCAGCGGTGCGGCGCCTTGCGACTGCACTGGCGGGTAGAAGAAGCCATGGGCCTGCTCGCCGTCACTGCCATAGTGGATGGGCTGCGGCAGGCTGATGCGCCCTGCCGGTAGCACCTCGGCACCACCGGCCAGCACACGGACCTCGTGGTTGCCGCGGTCGATGGCAATCACTGCCGGCGGGCTGATAGGCGAGGCGGCAATGGCATAGAGGTGTTCGGCATCCATGGCCAGGTTGCGAAAACGAGTATAAGCACTGGCAAACCGCGCCATGCGGCCATCTTCGCCACGCAGCCCCAATTGCCCGAAGCCATCCTGGAACCAGCTGGCCAGGTAGCTTTGCGGCCCCAGTGGCAGCCAGGTGCAGGTGCCCAACTGCCAAGGCGCTGCTGCATGGTCCGCCGACTTGGCGGGCAAGGCTTGCCAGTGACCCTCGACCTCTCCCCAGGGCTGCCAGAAGCCGTTGCGGTCGGATAGGCAGTAGAGCCGGCCTTCGGCATCGAAGCGTGGTTGTTGCAGCGATTCGTCAGCGGCGGCTACACACTGCGGCGGCCCCCAGTGGCCGCTGGCATCCCGTGTGCGGCTCATCAGGCGGGTCACGGTCCAGGGCTGTGCAGGGCGGTCCCATTCGATCCACGCCAGGCGTTGGCCATCGGCACTCACGGTGGGTGCGGCGTAGAAATCGGCACCCTCGGCGAGTACCTCACGGCGGCTTTCGCCCAAAGCGACGAGGCGATGCTCCACCTGCTCGGCATGGCGCTCCTCGACGGCCAGCACCTGGCTGTCGTGCCACTGCACATCGCCATAGCGGCAGCTGGCATCGCGGGTCAGAGCACGCGGTAGCAAATCGTCCAGCGGCTGGGTGTAGACCTGCTGGTCCTTTTCGTTGACGAACACCAACCCGTCGCCACCCAGGCAGAAGCTGCCACCGCCATACTCGTAGGCCCGGCTGCGCACGCTGAAACCATCTGGCGTCAGGCAGCGGGCCTGGTAGTGCAGCCAGTGCCAGATACGGCAAGCACCATCGGCCGGGCGAAATTCGATCCAGAACAGCCCGTCGGCACTGACTTTGAGTTCGGCGAAGTCGGTGCCGGCGGCCACCGCCTGGGCCGCGCTGAATTCAGCCGCGGGCGATGACACGTGAGTTTCGATCATTGCGGAAGGTCATCTGTTCAATGGCGAGCTGGGCGGTTTCTGCCTCCTCGCGGGCCTTGAGGATGATGCCGTGGTCGGCCGACTTGGCGCATACCGGGTCGGCGTTGCTGGCATCGCCGGTCAGCATGAAGGCCTGGCAGCGACAGCCGCCGAAGTCCTTTTCTTTCTCGTCGCAGGAGCGGCACGGTTCGCGCATCCACTCATAACCACGGAAGCGATTGAAGCCGAACGACTCGTACCAGATATGGTGCAAGTCATGCTCGCGCACATTGGGGAATTGCACCGGCAGCTGGCGCGCGCCGTGGCAGGGCAGGGCGGTGCCGTCCGGGGTGATGGTGAGGAACAGGTTGCCCCAACCATTCATGCAGGCTTTGGGGCGTTCTTCGTAGTAGTCCGGGGTAACGAAGATCAGCTTGCACGGGTTGCCCTCGGCCTTGAGTTTGTCCCGGTATTCGTTGGTGATGCGTTCTGCCCGCTCGAGCTGCACGCGAGTCGGTAGCAGGCCCAGGCGGTTGAGGTGCGCCCAGCCGTAGAACTGGCAGGTGGCAAGCTCGACGAAGTCGGCCTCCAGGGCAATGCACAGCTCGATGATGCGGTCGATCTTGTCGATGTTGTGCCGATGGGTGACGAAGTTGAGCACCATCGGGTAACCGTGGGCTTTCACCGCGCGGGCCATTTCCAGCTTTTGTGCAAAGGCCTTCTTCGAGCCAGCCAGCAGGTTGTTCACCTGCTCGTCGCTGGCCTGGAAGCTGATCTGGATATGGTCCAGGCCGGCCTTCTTGAAATCGGCGATGCGCGCCTCGGTCAGGCCAATGCCCGAGGTGATCAGGTTGGTGTAGTAACCCAGCCTGCGAGCCTCGCCAATCAGCTCGGCAAGGTCCTGGCGCACCAGCGGTTCACCGCCAGAGAAGCCGATTTGCGCGGCGCCCATTTCCCGTGCTTCAGCCATCACCTTGAACCACTGTTCGGTGCTCAGCTCTTGGCCCTGGGCGGCGAAGTCCAGCGGGTTGGAACAGTACGGGCACTGCAGCGGGCAGCGGTAGGTGAGCTCGGCCAGCAGCCACAGCGGCAGGCCGACCGCAGGCGTAGGCGGCAACTCAGGCGAGGACGATCCAGTGTTCGGCACGGGCCACCTCCATGAATTGCTCGATGTCATCGGCCACTTCCGGGACATCGGGGAATTGCTGTTCGAGTTCGCTGATGATCGCTGCCACGTCACGCTGGCCGTCGATCAGGCCACCGATCAGGCTGGCGCTTTCGTTGAGCTTGATCATGCCCTCGGGGTACAGCAACACATGGCCCTTTTGCGCCGGCTCGTACTGGAAGCGGTAGCCGGGGCGCCAGTTCGGCACTTGATTGCGATCAAGACTCATAGGGTGATCCCCTTGTGCCACACCCGGTCCTGGGTGACGGAGTGATAAGGCGGGCGGTTCAGCTCGTAGGCCATGCTCATGGCGTCGAGCATGCTCCAGAGGATATCCAGCTTGAACTGCAGGATCTCCAGCATACGCTCCTGGCCCGCGCGGGTGGTGTAGTGCTGCAGGGTAATCGCCAGGCCGTGCTCCACGTCGCGCCGGGCCTGGCCAAGGCGGGTGCGGAAGTACTCGTAGCCGGCCGGGTCGATCCACGGGTAGTGCTGTGGCCAACTGTCCAGCCGCGACTGGTGGATTTGTGGGGCAAACAGTTCGGTCAGCGAGCTGCTGGCGGCTTCCTGCCAGCTGGCGCGGCGGGCGAAGTTGACGTAGGCGTCCACGGCAAAGCGTACGCCGGGCAGTACCAGCTCCTGGGAGCGCAGCTGGTCGGGGTCGAGGCCGACGGCCTGGCCCAGGCGCAGCCAGGCTTCGATGCCACCGTTCTCGCCGGGTGCGCCGTCGTGGTCGAGCAGGCGCTGGATCCACTCTCGGCGCACTTCGCGGTCCGGGCAGTTGGCCAGGATCGCGGCATCCTTCATCGGGATGTTGACCTGGTAGTAGAAACGGTTGGCCACCCAGCCCTGGATCTGCTCGCGGGTGGCGCGGCCTTGGTACATCGCCACATGGTACGGGTGATGGATGTGGTAATAGGCGCCTTTGGCGCGCAGAGCCTGCTCGAATTCGGCAGGGGACATGGGCAGTGCGTCGCTCATCGGGCCTCCTTACAACTCGATGCTCATGCCGTCGAAGGCAACTTCCACACCGCGGCGCAGGACTTCGGCGCGCTCGGGGGAGTCTTCATCGAGAATCGGGTTGGTGTTGTTGATGTGGATAAGCACTTTGCGCTGGCGCGAGAAGCCGTCCAGCACTTCGAGCATGCCGCCAGGGCCATTTTGCGCCAGGTGGCCCATCTCGCGGCCGGTGCGGGTGCCGACACCACGGCGCTGCATTTCATCGTCCTCCCACAGGGTGCCGTCGACCAGCAGGCAGTCGGCGTCGTGCATCATCGCCAACAGCTTGCCGTCGACCTGGCCCAGGCCTGGGGCGTAGAACAGCTTGCCGCCGGTACGAGTGTCCTCGACCAACAGGCCCAGGTTGTCGCCTGGGTGCGGGTCGAAACGGTGCGGCGAGTACGGCGGTGCAGCGCTGCGCAGGGGGAAGGGGGTGAACTTGAGGTTGGGGCAGGCCTCGATGACGAAGCTGCCTTCCAGCTCGATGCGGTTCCACTGCAGGCCACCGTTCCAGTGGCTGAGCATGTTGAACAGCGGGAAACCGGTGGTCAGGTCCTGGTGGACCATGTCGGTGCACCACACTTGGTGCGGGCAACCTTCGCGCAGGCTGAGCAGGCCAGTGGTGTGGTCGATCTGGCTGTCCAGCAGGACGATGGCGTTGATGCCGGTGTCGCGCAGGGCCCGGGCCGGTTGCATGGGCGCAAAGGCCTGCAGTTGGGCGCGGATGTCGGGCGAGGCATTGCACAGAACCCAATGCACGCCGTCGTCGGACAGGGCGATGGACGACTGGGTGCGTGCCGTGGCGCGCAGGGTGCCGTCACGGTAGCCCTTGCAGTTGACGCAGTTGCAGTTCCACTGTGGGAACCCGCCACCGGCGGCGGAGCCGAGAACCTGGATGTACATGGCCACTCTCTATGCAAAAAACCGGATCGGAAAAACGAAAACGCCCCGGCAGGCCGAGGCGTGAAACCCTAAGCCGGGCTTAGCGGTTAGCGAAGTACATGGTGACTTCGAAGCCGATACGCAGATCAGTGTATGCAGGTTTGGTCCACATGGAATTACTCCTTCCGGATGAGGGTTGGGATGCTCAGCTACTACTTGGGTACCGCCACGCGTCGGCAGTTCCCTGAAACTGGGATTGCGCTATCTTACAAGAAAAATTTGTACCGAAAGGTTAATTATTCGAAAAGCGCCGTTGCAGTTCGCGTAACAATCATCGTGCAGCGCCTTGCCAGGAAGGGTTTGGCGCGGCAGCGTTGGCCAGGCATAGCCAAGTGGAACCTGTGTCGAGCAGGTTGCTCAGCAGGTGGTCCAGATCCGTCTGCCACGTGTTCAGGATAGCCCTGCGCAGTGCATCCAGCCTGCCGGGTTGTGTAGCCAGGTGTGTCTGCCACGCCCATTCGGCGACGTCGGCATTGGCCATGGCGGGCTCGTCGAATTGCTCGGCCAGGGCTTGGCGGGCGGCCGGGTCCAGGGTGACACCCTGGCGCAACAGGGCGAGCAGGTGGTCGAGGACCTGCGCTTGGCCGGTATGGGGGGACTGCACGCCGAACAGTAGACCGCCGACCCCCTCGACCTGACGAAAGGCGCTGAACACCGCGTAGCCGAGTTGCAACTCTACCCGCAGGCGTTGGTAAACCGGCCCCTGCAGCAGTTGCGCTAGCAGGCGGCCTGCGGCTTCGCTGGCGGGAGGCAGCGGGCAGAACAGCAGCAGGGCATATTCGCTGCCAGCCACTTCGGCATGCTGCCAGCGACGGTTGGCCCATGTGGGCAGGGAGCCAGGCCGTGCGCCTTGCCCGGGGCAGTGCTGCAACGCGGTAGCCAAGGCGTTCAGCGCGGCATCGTCGAAGCCCGCAGCCAGGCCATGCCAATTTGCGTGCTGCCACAGGCTGTCGAGTTGCTGCTGTTTCAGCGTGCCGGCCGGTGCCGCTGTGGGCGGGGTATGCAGCACCGTGTCTGGCAGTTGCTTGAGCAAGGCCCTGATAGGGATCAGTGCCGGGGGCGGCGCCGCGCTGGGCAGCCAGCAACTGGAAGGGGGGGTGAGCATCAAAGCCAAGGCCTGCGGCACTGCGCGCAGCACCGCGGCCGGCAGCCCGGCGCAGCGCAACTGCCAGTATTCCCCTGCGGTGGTGTATTGCAGTTGCACCGAGGCGCGTTCACATCGCTCCTGCAGCGGCGCGAGGGCCTGTTCAAGCACGCCCTGCAAGCGCTGGCGCACAGCCGAAGGCACGTGCCAGCGTAAGTAGAGTGCCGCATATTGGCGGGTGCCGGGGAGCTGGTCACTGATCGTCAGTGCGTTCGGTAGAGGCTGCGCCATGGCGGTGGGTAAGTCAGCCATCAGCAACGGCTCGACCGTGGGTATCTGCCATTGCCCATGATTGCTGCATGGCAGGTCATCCAGCAGGGCACGAAGGGCCTGCAAACCTTGTGTATCCAACTGGCTGAACGGCAACCCGGTACTGTCCCGGCGGGCCAGTTCAAGTGCGCTGGCACTGCGTTCGCCGCTGTGCTGCAGCAAGCCGAAGTCACGGTTCAGCTGTGCGAGATCGGCTTGTCGGATGAAATTGAACCAACCGTGCAGCAGGTCATTGGCTTCATCTGGGCAGGCGTCGGAGCTGAGCTTCAGGTCCAGGTGCCACAGCAACTGCCCGGCGAAGGCATACAGCTTTTCGGCCTTGAAACCTTGCAGCCAGCCACGCTCGCGCAGTGTACCCAGCCAGGTACCTGGGCGGCTGTCATTCAGGCAGGCAATCAGCAGTTCCAGCGCCTGCTCGGCACCTGCCGGAAGGTGCTCGTGGATAAAAGCCAGTGGCATAGTCGCCGCCGACAGGGGCGGTGGCTGAAGGTGCGGTACTCGCGTGCCCGTGGCGAACTGCTGAGCATGCTGCCGGCCCAGTTGCTCCAGTTCAACCAGCGGTTGCGGGCCGCACAGGCTCAAGACGATCTGGCCGCCTTGGTAAAAGCGCCGGTGAAAGCCCCCAAGCGCTTGCTGGAAGGCCGGGTCCTGCAGGGCCAGGGTGTATCGGTTGCCGGCATGAAAAGCGCTCAGCGGATGAGCGGGCGACAGCGTCTGCAGCAAGGCGAATTGCTGCTGGGCCTGTGGGTTGCGCGACCAGGCGATGAACTCGGCGTGAATCACTTCGCGCTCGCGGCGTTGGCGCGCGATGCCCAGGTCAGGCTCGGCCAGCATCTGGCACAGGCGCTCGAGGCCTGCGGCCAAGGCATTAGGCGGGACTTCGAAGAAAAAATCGGTGGTGCGTTCACGGGTACTGGCGTTGACCTGGCCACCGAGGGCCTGCACGTAGCGCATCAGGCCATCGTCCAGGGGGAAGCGCGGGGTGCCGAGGAAGAACAGGTGCTCGAGGAAGTGGGCCAGCCCTGGCCATTTTCCCGGCGCGTCATGGCTACCCGCGTGCACCCGCAATGCGGCGGCCGCGCGCTTCAGGCGCGGGGCATGGCGCAGGGTAAGCTGCAGGCCGTTGGCGAGGGTGAGGTGGCGGGTGGCGTCAGGCATGGGGGCTCCGGTTGCTGCTGTCCATGCTAACCCATTTGTGTAGCGGGCCCGCGAAAGGGCTATCAGCCTTTACGCAGGTGAAGCTCCTGGCGCAAATCGTTCAGATAAGGAAACGCCAAGCGCCCCTGCACCACCTGATCATGTTCAAGCTCCGCCAACAACTGGCATTCATCCTGCCCGGCCATGGCTAGCACACTGCCATCCGGCCCGATGAGGCTGCTCTGCCCGCAGTAGTGAATCTCGTCTTCCGCACCGCAATAATTGGCATACACCAGGTAACACTGGTTCTCCTGCGCCCGCGCCCTCACGGTCACCTGGCAGGTAAAGTCGTACGGCGTCATGTTCGCGGTCGGCACCAGTATCAGCTCTGCGCCATCGAGCGCCAGGCGCCGAGCGTTCTCCGGGAACTCGATGTCGTAGCAGATCAGCAGGCCGACTTTCCAACCGTCAAATTCCACCACCGGGGACAGGTCGGCGCCTGGGCTGAACATCGAGCGGTCCAGGTCACCGAACAGGTGGGTCTTGCGGTAGTTGCTGAGGCTGCGGCCATGCGCATCGATCAACTGTACGCTGTTGTAGATTGCCCCGTCGTCGCCGCGCTCGGGGTAGCCATAGACGATAGCGATGCGCTGCGCCTGGGCGATCTCCACCACCGCCATCGCCGTCGGGCCATCGTCGGCTTCAGCCAGGCGCTCGACCTGGGCCAGGCCGATGTTGTAGCCCGTCAGGAACATTTCCGGACACACCAGCAACTGTGCGCCGCGTTCGGCCGCCAGCTGCGCCTGGTGGCGCAGCCGTTGCAGGTTGCCGGGCACGTCCAGTGGCTTGGGTGCACCCTGGAACAGAGCGATGCGCATGGTGCCTCCTTGTCTCAGTCTGCCAGGGCGATCGGGCCGATTTCGTCGAACACGTCGCCTGGGCCGGGGTTGTCCGGGTGGGTGTGGCCACCGAAGTGGTTCATGATACCCCACACCGCATTCAGCGACGTTTGCACCGCGCCTTCCACCCAGGCCGGGGTCCACGACACGTCGTCACCGGCAATGAAGATGCCGCGCTGCTCGGCGGGCATGTCCTGCTGCATGAAGTGCGCGTACATGCGCTGGTTGTAGCGGTAGTGGCCCGGCAGCGCCCCCTTGAAAGCGCCAAGGAAGTGCGGGTCGGCTTCCCAGGAAATGGTGATCGGGTCGCCGATGATGTGCCCTGCGATGTCGGTTTTCGGGTAGATCTTCTTCAGCGCATCCAGGGCCAGCTGCACGCGCTTTTCCACCGGGTGCGGCAGCATCTTCAGCGCATCGCTCATCCAGGCGTAGGACAGGCAGATCACCCCCGGCTTGTCGTCACCGTTGTCGAACAGGTAAGTGCCGCGGGTAAGCCGGTCGGTGAGGGTCATGCTCATCAGGTCGCGGCCGGTTTCCGGGTCCTTGTCCTTCCAGAACGGCCGGTCGACCATGACGAAGGTCTTCGACGACTGCATGTAGCGGGTGCGGTCCAGAGCCATCCACATTTTTTGCGAGAACAGCGATTCCTCGCAGTCGATCTGGGTGGTCAGCAGCCAGGTCTGGCAGGTGGCGAGTACCGCGCTGTAGTGGCGGGTGTCGCCCCAGTTGTCGGTGACCGCCAGGCGTCCATCGGAAGCGCGGGCAATGCGCTTGACCCCGGTACGCGGCGCGCCGCCGTGCAACGTGCTCAGGCTGGTGCCCTGCGGCCAATGCACGCAGCGCTCCGGTACATGGCGCCAGATGCCTTGCGGCACTTGTTCCACACCGCCGACCACCAGGTGCTGGTGGTCGTCGCAGTTGGTCATCACCACGCGGAAAATTTCCAGCATCGAGTTGGGGAAGTCCGAATCCCAGCCACCGGTGCCGAAACCGACCTGGCCGAACACTTCGCGGTGCTGGAAGCTCAGCTTGGCAAACGAGCGCGAGGTGGCGACGAAGTCGTAGAAGGTGCGGTCGTCCCACAGCGGCACCAGCTTGTTCCACAGTGCCTTCAGGCGCGGTACGTCGCGGTCGCGGATGGCTTGCTGGATTTCGGCGAACTGGGCGCCGCTTTCCAGCGCATCAGCCCAGGCATCGGCCACTTCATGAAACAGCTTGGGCAGGTCGCTGGTTTTTTCGGCGTAGTAGGTCTGGCCTTCCAGGTCGATCACCGTGCTGCCCGAGGCCGGGGTCAGCGGGTTGGGGAAAGGCTTGGTTTCCAGGCCCAGCTTGTCCACGTAGTGATAGAAGGCCGTGGACGACACCGGGAAGCGCATGCCACCCAATTCGGCGATGATCCCATCGGTGCCGTTGAAGGCTTGCGAGCGCAGCCGGCCACCCAGCTTGGAAGCCTCGTACACCACCGGTTTGAGGCCCAGCTTCATCAACTCGTAGGCCGCCACCAGGCCGGCGATACCGGCACCTATGATGGCTACTTCTTCACCCTGGCGATCAACCGGAATGCTGCCCAGGCCCGCGGGGTGCTCCAACCAGTCGTCGAAAGCGAACGGGAAGTCCGGGCCGAAGATGGTGATCGGCTTCTTGCCGTCGGCGGGGTGGCGGTTTTTCTTGTTCATGAAGTGACCTTGCCAGAGAGGCTGCGCGGGGAGCGGAGCCTGAGTATAGGAGATGCCTGGGGGTCATTTTAGGGCGTGGGGTTTTCGTAATTAAGGCGCAGAGTGGTGTCTGAATGTAGTTTGTTTCGTCGGAATAACATGCGTCATATACATTACGACGACTTAGAAATCAGAGCGGCTGCCCGCGATCTACCTTGCTACTGAGAATGATCGACGTGGTGGTCTTCTCCACGCCGTCGACACTGCCGATCTGGTCAAGCAACTGGTCAAGCTGTTCGGGCGAGTCCGTACGCAGCCAGGCCACGTAGTCGAATTCTCCGCTTACCGCACACAGCTGCTGCACCTGCCCCATGGCACTCAGGCGCCGCACAACTTCCTTGCCGGAACGCGGCTGTACTTTGATCCCCACGTACGCCTGCAGCCCGCCGCCTATCACACTCTGGCCCAGGCGCACGCCATAACCGGAGATGACTTTGTTCTTCTCCAGCCGCTCCAGGCGTGAGTTGACGGTGGTACGGGCAATGCCCAGCTGGCGGGCGAGGGTGGCGACGCTTTCGCGGGCGTTGATCTGCAACAGGGCGATCAGCTGGCGATCGATTTCATCCAGCGTGATGGAGCGGGAATCCGACATGGCGAGTCTCTGCGGTTGGCCCGCTAGCCTAGCCAGCCAATGCCGATGAGGGCAAGGGCCGTCACAGCTGACCACGCTGGCCCGATGACTTTGCCTTCGGCATGATGAAGCGCTAGTCCAACGAGAACCTCAGCGTGAACCTCGACCACCTGCTCGAATGCTGGCGACTGGAAGTCTCCAACAAGAAAAGGCCCGGACGCCGAATCAGTTTGCTGTTCAACGTGCTGCGCCGCGCCCGCAAGGACAACAAACTGCGTTTTCTCTTTGCCTACCGCCTGGCCCAGTACCTCGACGCCCATGGTGGCCTGGCACGGCGTCACGCCCGGCGCATGCAACAGCGGCTAAACCTCAAGTACGCCGTGGACATCGATATAGGTGCACACATCGCGCCCGGCCTGCGCATCGCGCACCTACCGGGGGTAGTGATCACCCGGCACGTGCGCATCGGGCGCAATTTCTTCATCCGGCAGAACTGCTCGATCGGCATCAAGACCCTTGGCCTAGAGGAATACGCGCTGCGCATTGGCGACAATGTGAGCATGGGCGCCAATAGCTGCATTGTTGCCGATCGCATCGATATTGGCGACGACGTGGTGATTGGCGCTATGTCGCTGGTTACGCGGGATATTCCGGCTGGCATGACCTTCTACAACCAGCGGCAGGTAGTGATGCGGCCGAGTGCGCAGTAGTTATCAGCTTAAAGTTTTTGCAGCGGTGGGCGCCGTGGATGTTGGGGCAGAGTGGGAGTGCTCCCAAGGGTTCTTCTAGCACTGGCTAGCGAGGCGGATGGCGCCTGGACGCTATGGTGGCTGGTTGATATCTTTGCCGCCGCCACCCACCCGGGAACGCTCTCGCACAAGGACTCGCAATGAACAAGATGATGGTAAG
>NZ_BCBQ01000018.1:0-76510 GCF_001320885.1 Pseudomonas sp. NBRC 111140 | reverse complement strand
CGAGCACGTCACGGATGGTGAAGAAGTTGTTCAACGACTTGGACATCTTCTCGCCATTGATACGGATCATGCCGCAGTGCATCCAGGCGTTGGCGTACTGCTTGCCAGTGGCCGCCTCGCTCTGGGCAATCTCGTTCTCGTGGTGCGGGAACTCCAAGTCGCTGCCGCCACCGTGAATGTCGAAGCTCTCACCCAGGCAGCAGGTGGACATCACCGAGCACTCGATGTGCCAGCCCGGACGACCTGGGCCCCATGGCGACTCCCAGCTCGGCTCGCCCGGCTTGACGCCTTTCCACAGCACGAAGTCCAGCGGGTCCTGCTTGGCTTCGTCGACCTCGATGCGTGCGCCGATGCGCAGGTCTTCGATTTTCTTGCGCGACAGCTTGCCATAGCCGACGAACTTGCCGACGCGGTAGTACACGTCGCCATTGCCCGGGGCGTAGGCGTAACCCTTGTCGATCAGGGTCTGGATCATCGCGTGCATGCCGGCGATATGGTCGGTGGCACGCGGCTCCTGGTCCGGCGGCAGGATGTTCAGGCGACGCTCGTCTTCGTGCATCGCGTCGATCATGCGGGCGGTGAGCGCGTCGAAGGTTTCGCCGTTCTCGTTGGCCCGATTGATGATCTTGTCATCGATGTCGGTGATGTTGCGCACGTAGGTCAGGTCATAGCCGCTCTTGCGCAGCCAGCGGGTGACCAGGTCGAAGGCCACCATGCTGCGACCATGGCCCAGGTGGCAGTAGTCGTACACGGTCATGCCGCACACGTACATGCGCACCTTGTTGCCATCCAGCGGCTTGAAGGTTTCCTTCGCTTTGCTCAGGGTGTTGTAAATGGTAAGCACGGTGGTTCCTCAGCTGCCCCAGGAGTCACGCAGGGTGACAGTGCGGTTGAACACCGGGCGGCCCGGCTGGCTGTCTTTCAGGTCGGCGCAGAAGTAGCCTTCGCGCTCGAACTGGAAGCGGTCCTCGGGCTGCGCCTGCGCCAGCGACGGCTCGGCACGGCAACCGCTGAGCACTTGCAGCGAACCAGGGTTGATGTTGTCCAGGAAGCTGCCGCCCTCCTCGGTCTTTTCCGGGTTCGGCGAGCGGAACAGGCGGTCGTACAGGCGCACTTCGCACTCGACGCTGCCCTCGGCCGGCACCCAGTGGATCACGCCTTTGACCTTGCGGCCTTCAGGGTTCTTGCCCAGGGTGTCCGGGTCGTACGAGCAACGCAGCTCGACGATGTTGCCGTCGGCATCCTTGATGGCTTCGTCGGCGCGGATCACGTAGCTGCCACGCAGGCGCACTTCACCAGCCGGTTCCAGGCGCTTGTAGCCCTTCGGCGGCTCTTCCATGAAGTCGTCGCGGTCAATGTACAGCTCGCGGGAGAACGGCAGCACGCGCACACCCATGTCTTCCTTCGGGTGACGTGGCAGCTCAAGCTGCTCGACCTGGCCTTCGGGGTAGTTGGTGATGACCACTTTCAGCGGGCGCAGCACGCACATGGCGCGCGGTGCGGTGCGGTCCAGGTCGTCACGGATGCTGAACTCCAGCATCGACATGTCGACCACGCCGTCGGAACGGTTGGTGCCGATCATTTCGCAGAAATTGCGGATCGAGGCCGGGGTGTAGCCACGGCGACGGAAGCCCGACAGGGTCGACATGCGTGGGTCGTCCCAGGCGTCGACGTGTTTCTCGTCCACCAACTGCTTGAGCTTGCGCTTGGAGGTGATGGTGTAGTTCAGGTTCAGGCGGCTGAACTCGTACTGGCGCGGATGTGCCGGCACCGGCAGGTTGTCGAGGAACCAGTCGTACAGCGGACGATGCCCTTCGAATTCCAGGGTGCAGATCGAGTGGGTAATGCCCTCGATGGCGTCCGACTGGCCGTGGGTAAAGTCGTAGTTGGGGTAGATGCACCATTTGTCACCAGTCTGGTGATGGTGGGCATGGCGGATGCGGTACAGGATCGGGTCACGCAGGTTCATGTTCGGCGAGGCCATGTCGATCTTGGCCCGCAGCACGCGCTCGCCGTCCTTGAACTCGCCGGCCTTCATGCGGGCGAACAGGTCGAGGTTTTCTTCCACGCTGCGCTCGCGGAACGGGCTGTTCTTGCCCGGCTCCTTGAGGTTGCCGCGGTATTCCTTGGCTTGCTCAGGGGTCAGGTCGCAGACGTAGGCCTTGCCCTGCTTGATCAGCTCGACCGCCCAGTCGTGCAACTGGTCAAAGTAGTCGGAGGCATAACGCACGTCGCCGGCCCAGTCGAAACCCAGCCACTTGACATCATTCTGGATGGCGTCGATGTACTCCTGGTCTTCCTTGGCCGGGTTGGTATCGTCGAAACGCAGGTGGCAGACGCCGCCGAATTCCTTTGCCAGGCCAAAGTTGACGCAGATCGACTTGGCGTGGCCGATGTGCAGATAACCATTGGGCTCCGGCGGGAAACGGGTGACGATGCTGCTGTGCTTGCCCGAGTCCAGGTCGGCCTGGATGATCGGCCGCAGGAAGTTCGCAGGGACAGCGGGGGCGCCTTTGGCAGCGGCGTTGGGCGCGTTGTCGGCAGTGGGCTTGCTCATAGGATCCTTGAATGCGTGTGTCCAGCCTGGGTAGGCCGATTGAATCAAAGGGCCTATCATAGCCGAAGCAGTCAAGCTGCTGACAGTCGGGCCCAAACAAACTGATGTGATTTATCACGGCTTTTTGCCGCAGCCTGGCAAAATGGCCAGTGCGCGCCATGTGTCGAGTTCGCCTGATCCTGCGTCAGGTGATAACCCGCGCACTGCGCACCCTAATTTCTGATTGCCTTGAAAGAGCGAGTTTCAGCATGTCCAAAGTCAAACTGAGCACCAACCACGGCGACATCGTCCTGCAGCTGGACGCCGAGAAAGCGCCTCTGACTACCGAAAACTTCGTTCAGTACGTCAAGGACGGCCACTACGATGGCACCGTATTCCACCGTGTCATCAAGGGCTTCATGATCCAGGGCGGCGGCTTCGAGGCCGGCATGAGCCAGAAGAAAACCCGCGCCAGCATCCAGAACGAAGCCGACAACGGCCTGAAGAACAAGAAGTACAGCATCGCCATGGCCCGCACCATGGAGCCGCACTCCGCCTCGGCGCAGTTCTTCATCAACGCCTCCGACAACGACTTCCTCAACCACAGCGGCAAGAACGTGCAGGGCTGGGGCTACGCCGTGTTCGGCGAAGTGATCGAAGGCCGTGAAATTGTCGACGCTATCGAAAAAGTCGCCACCGGCTCCAAAGCGGGCCACCAGGACGTACCGAAAGACGACGTGATCATCGAGAAAGCCGAGATCATTGAGTGATACTGCTGATCTCCGATCTGCATCTGCAAGAAGAACGCCCGGATATTTCCCGGGCGTTTCTTGATCTGCTCGATGGCCGTGCCCGCCACGCCAAGGCGCTGTACATTCTTGGCGACTTTTTCGAAGCGTGGATCGGTGACGATGCCATGACGCCCTTCCAGCAGTCGATCTGCCAGGCGATGCGCCGGCTGAGCGACAGCGGCACGGCCATCTACCTGATGCACGGCAACCGTGATTTCCTGATTGGCCAGGCCTTCTGCGACGCCGCAGGCTGCACGCTACTGAGCGACCCCAGCGTGATCGAGCTGGGCGGTGAACAGGTGCTGCTGATGCATGGCGACACTTTGTGCACCCGCGACCTGGGTTACATGAAAATGCGCCGTTTGCTGCGCAACCCGCTGAGCTTGTGGATTTTGCGCCACCTGCCGTTGTCGTCCCGCTACAAACTGGCGCGCAAGCTGCGCAGCGAAAGCCGCACGCAAACGCGGATGAAATCCACCGAAATTGTCGACGTCACGCCGGAGGAAGTACCGAAGGTGATGGCGGCGCATGGCGTGCGCACGCTGGTGCATGGCCATACCCACCGCCCGGCGATCCACAAGCTGATGGTCGATGGGCAGCCAGCACGGCGCATCGTGCTGGGCGACTGGGACCGCCGGGGTTGGGCCCTGCAGGTTGACGAGCAAGGGTTCCAGCTGGCGCCGTTCGAGTTTTCCTGACCCCGACACCAGGCGGGTTGCCAGCACTGGCCACTTCGGGGGTGACCCGCGAAGTGGCCAGCATGCCTTACTGCTGCGCCATTGCCCCCTTGTCCCGCTCACTGATCACCAATTCCCGGTACTCAGGGTCCGCCTTGATCTGTGCCTCGGTAAACGGTATCAGCGCCAGTTGCTTGGCCGCGAAGGCCTTGGTCTGGTCACTGGCGTGCGCCGAAGCGGCCTCGCTGGACTGCGAGAACGCCAGCAGCCCACGCGCCTCTGGCCCTTTGTCGGTGAAGCTGACCAGTTGCAGGTAGCTGGTACCACTGACCACCAGCCGCTTGCCGTGCCCGTGCGGCACGCTGTAAATCGCGTTGTACACCCCCAGCGCCTGCGGGCCACCCGGTACCGGCGTGCCATCAAGCGCCTGCTGCACCTGCCCCCAACGCGCCTCCCCGGCCACGCCACTCTCACTTACCTGCTTGATCGACGCCAGTGCTGCATCGTGTACCAGCTTACGCACCGCGGCTTGCTCGACCGCAAGGCCGCGCGGGGTGTGCTGCGGGTCGGCCGGGTCGAACGCCACCCGCCAGCTTTCCGGGTGCTCGGCCAAGGCAGTGAACAGATTCTGGAAATGCACCAGGCCAATGCCACTGTCCAGGTCGGCCTTGCCGTTCCAGGCAGCCAGGCTGCTGCACACGGCCTGCACATCCGCGCTGGCACCCTTGCACCATTGCAGCAGGTCCGGCAGCACCAGGCTGGCCAGGTAGACCTCGTCATCGGTGACCATGCGCTGCAGCTCATCCACACCCAACCGGGCGGTGCCTTGCAAACGCTGCAGGGCAAAACGGCCACGCATGCCCAGCGGCTGGTCATTGCGGCTGACCAAGGGCGAGTAGCCGGTCAGCGGCTGTGCAGGGTTCGCCATCCAGGCCGGGTCGTTGGAGTTTTGCACGAAGTCTTCACGCTCGAGGCTCGGCAGCAAGCGGGCCGGGAAAATGCCCGGTTGCGCCGCCTGCGCGTCCACCTTCCACTGGCAGGCGCTACGCGAACCATCCAGCACCACCACGCGCCCTTGCGCCTGCGGGTTGCTGCAGGTATCCAGCAGTTGCTGGTCGACATAGGGCACGACCGACTGGTTCAGGTACAAAGCCCGCCCACCCCGGTCCACGGCCAGCGTGTTGACCCAAGGGATGCCTTGCAACTGCTCGACCGAACCCTTCAATGCCGCGAGGCTGTCGGCACGGTTGATCTGGTACCACTGCTGCAATACACGTGTGTTCTCAAGGTTGGCGTCACGCAAGCTGTAGGCCGCATGCACATCCCAGTCCAGGCGACCTGGCCATTGCACCACCGGGCCGAACTGCGAGCTGTAGACCTGCCGCGCTACCTGGCTCAGGCTGCCATCCTCGGCCTTGACCGCCACACGGATGGTTTGCCGGGCCAGCGGTAGCGACCTACCATCGAGCAAGTAGCGCGTCGGGTCCTTGGGGTCGAGCTGCAGGCGGTAGAGGGTGAAGTGCTTAGAGGTGTCGACGGTGTGCGTCCACGCCAGGTGCTGGTTGAAACCGATGTTGATCATCGGCAGGCCCGGCAATGCTGCGCCCATCACGTCGAGCTGGCCAGGAATGGTCAGTTGCATCTGGTAAAAGCGCATGCCGCCCATCCACGGGAAGTGGGGGTTGGCCAGCAACAGGCCGCGGCCATTGGCCGAACGCTGCGCACCTACTGCCACAGCATTGCTGCCACGCTCCGAGGCGAACCGCTCCTGCCGGGCCAGCGCAGCGGCAAAACCCGCTGAGGATGCCTGGCGGGTCAGTGCTGGAGGGTGTGCCCCCGCCAGCGCCTCGACGAACTGCCCGACACCGCCCTCGGCCAGCAACCGGCGGGTCAGTTTGACCAGGTCCTGGCTGCTGATAGGCCGCACCCACTCACCCTCGCCGCATTCGGCGGGCAGCCCTTGGCCACGGCGCTCGGCCAATGCCCGGTTGTAGCCGCTGGCATAACCCGCCAGCAGTGCCTGTACCGGCGCTGGCTGTGCCTGCAGGAACGCATCGACCGCCGCCGGGCTGTTGAGCCAGGTGAAAAACAGGTCGCTGGCCAGGTTGTCACGCTGCTCCAGGGTCTTGCCCTTGGCGCCGAAAAAGCGCGATCGCTCACCGCTCACGGTCAGCACTTCATTGGCCAGCAGGCACAGGTTGTCCTGGGCATAGGCATAGCCAACGCCATAGCCCAGGCCGCGCTCATCCTTGGCCACGATATGCGGCACGCCAAAACTGGTGCGACGGATCTGGGCACTGGTATCGGCTACGGCGGGCTGCGCCTGTACGCCGATACTGAAGGCCACCAGGGCAGCGGCCAGGCCGGCGCACGTCATGGGACGGGAAAGTGGAAACACGGGCACTCCTCGGATTCGGGGGTCATCCCGATCAGACGAATGGCCAGATGAAAATTTTACGTATTACAAGGCGATGGAACGTCTTGATGAGGAGCAGGCATTTTTTTTACGAGTGGGTTGCAGTTTTTGCGTTCTCATTCGTCCTAGTAAGTGAGGCAACCACATTTCGGGTTCGTCCACGAAAAGGAGCATTCACATGTACAACCCGCAACCCTCGATCCAGGCCGGGCGCGTCCCAGGCAAAGCGCCCAATGGACAGGACGCTTTTTCTGAAGAACGCATCGGCAATGAACAGATCCGCGAGCTGCTGCGCACCTTCGGCCTGCGCACCAGCCTGATCCGCCTCAAGGTGATCGACGCTTTGCACGCCGCCGACCGCAATGGCCGCAGTATTGGCGTGCGCGGTGTGCATGCACAACTGGAACAACTGGATATCCCGTTGTCGTTCCTCAGTGTGCGCGAAGTACTCAAGCGCCTGTGCACCGAAGGCGTCATCCAGCTGGGTAGCGACAAATGTTACAGCCTCAACCCCCAGGCGCGTGCCGTACTGGAGCAAACACTCTCGCGCTGAGCGCATGGCCGGCCATGCCTGGCCGGCCCGCGCAGATCAGGGCTTGACCTTGCGCCGCAGAATGCCGTTGATCACCACGACCACCACGGCAATGGCGATGGCCAGCATCTGGAAGGTCTGTTCACTGATTGTGCCCTGCTTCTGCAGATGGGACAGGCCCAGCATCAGGCCCAGTACCACCAGGATGATCAAAAGTGAATATTTGAGGCGCTGCACGTGTGTCATCGAAGGTTCCTTGCAACATCAGGGGCAAATGGCTCGCAACGAGCGGCGGCAATGATACAACGGTCACTGCCCACAGCGCTGTATTTCCTGCTGGGTGGGGCAGCGCGGGCCTGAAAGCATGGGAGTTCCAAGCACCCATGCCGGAGGCACCATGTACAAAACGTTGCTGTTCGCATCGCTGTTTCTGTCCCCCCTCTCCCTTCATGCGCTGGACACCCAGCAGACGCCTGACGAACACCTGCTCGAACTGGGCCACCAGTTGGCTACCCATGCCGGTGCCAGCCAATGGCAACAATTGTGGCAACGTGTCCGCCAGGCCGGCTACCTGCAGGCTGGTGCTGCGCCGGTACATTTCAGCGTGCCTGCGGCCCGGTTACCCGACCTGGCTCGGCAAACCCTGGCCCAGGCCGACCAGGTACAGGCACTGCGCCAGACACAGGCACTGTACCGCCGCAGCTTTGCCGGCCCGGCCATTGGCCAGCGCAACGGGCAGCCGTTGCATGCGCTTTGCCTGTTGGTCGATTGGCGCACATTGCCCCAAGGCATGCGCGCCACCCCTCACGCCTACCTGGCTAGCGCCAGCTTGCTGAGCAGCTATCCGTGCGACTGATGGTTGCCTGACCCATTCGCATCAATGGGAGTAACCAGATGGGTCGCCTTACGGTACAGCCGGAAGTCAACGCGATTTCCTACACCGCCAGATATCGTTGCCTGCAAAACCTACTCACCGAAGCTACAACCCCCAGCCCCTATGTCGCCTAGCGACGCGCCTTGGCTGTCGCACAGAATTTGCTCACACCTTCGACATAACGCCGTGGGTGATCGGGTCGCACATCCACCCATCCCGAAGGAGCGCCATATGCAACTGCCAGATTTGAGCCAGATCGATATCAGCCAACTGCCCCACTCGTTGCAGGCCTTGATCGAGTGTATCGGTATCGAAAACGCCTACCAGCTCACCTGCGCCTACGGCGGCAGGCCCAAATACATTCCCAAGCACCGCGAGCGCACCAAGCTCGCCGACGTGCTGCCAGCCGAAGCGTTAGACGCACTGATCAAGCGCTTTGCCGGGGTCGCACTGGAAATTCCCAAGGCTGACCACTTTCTGCGCCAACTGCGCAACCAGCAGATCCAGAAGGAAAGCGCCAACGGCTTGTCACGCAGCCTGCTGGCGAACAAGTACGGCCTGAGCCTGCGCCAGATCGGCAACATCCGGCGCCAGGAGCCTTGCACTCGCTGATACCCAAGCACCGTAGCAGCCCTTATGCGGTTGCCTCAACCCACCAGAAGATGAGTTTCCTTATATGTCGATAGATAACAGCCTGATTGGCTCCGTCATCAACGCCCTGCCGATGGACCGCCTGATTGCTGGCCCCTTGCAGGCCATGGTCCAGGCGCAGGTGACTGCCAGTAAATCGTACGCCGACTTTCTGATGCAGGTGTGCGTCCAGGATGGCAAGGCCGTCGCCATCCAGTTCGACTACGACGAAACCATCGTCGACGAACAAGGCGAATACAAGGGTGTGGTCAGCAAGACCATGAAAGTGCCGCTGCTGGCGGCCATTACCCACCCGAACATTTCCATTGAAGAGGGTAATGTCGAGTTCGAGCTGGTCATCAGCCAGATGTCCGAAGATGTATCCAGCAAGGACATGAATGCAGAAACGACCGCCTCCCTGGGCTGGGGGCCGTTCAAGCTGAACGTGAAAGGCAGCGTGAGCCACAAGTCCACGCAAACCCGCAAGACAGATACCCGCGCCCGCTATGCCTTCAACACGACCTTGAAACGCCAGGAACCGCCCGAAGCGATGATGAGGGTAATCGAGTTTCTGACTGACGCCGCGACCAAGCCAACCGTTGTCAGAACGGCCGCGCTGGAAAGCCCGGACGAAATTTCCCAGGCCGATACCTTGAAAGGGCCTGAGCCTGAAAAACTACCGACCCCTTAAGACCCTTGCACTTCACCCTCGAGCCCCTCTTCCCGCAATGAGAGGGGCATAACCTGGCTTGAGGAGTCGGATCGTTGCAAAAGCCCCCTGCCCCCATGACCTCCATCGACCTGCGCGAGATCACCCGTGGCCTGCAAGAGGCCGCCAGCGCCACCAACAGTTTGATCGCCCAGCAGTACATCAACCTCTTCGACCAGTTCTTCGAATGCGACACCGAGGCGTTGGGCGCCCCTATGAAGGCCAAGATGGTCGAGGTGGCGATGGACGGCCAGCACATCATGCGCGTTCCATTGTTCGCCCTGGTATCACCCAAGGGCCTGGCCCTGGAGCGCATGCAGGTCGATTTGTCTGTAAGGGTCAAAGGTACTGAAGCGCAACAGGCGCTGCTGACGGCAGCCGAGAGCAAGGCCGCCAGCTTCAAGGTGACCATCGGCGGCCAGGGCCGTCAGGGTGAAAGCCGGGACCCAGACGAAGTGCAGATCCGCATGCAGTTCCAGGCGAGTGAGCCGCCGGAGGCGCTGAACCGGTTGATCGAGGAATACACCAGCCTGATCGTCCCGGTACGCGCTACCCAATCGCCGCCCCCAACCGACACCAATGAGTTCATCGAGGCGGCCATCGTCCGTTGACGACCGCCCCGGCGCAGGCTTAGAAGTCGCGTTTGTAGAAGATATCCAGTGAACTCGCCAGCCCGCTGGCGGCTTCAAGGTAGACCTTCTTGCTCAACTTGTAACGCAAGGCGATGGTGTTGGCGGGTTCGAACACCCCTACCCCGTAACGCAGGCTCAGCTTTTCAGTCAGGTTGCCGCTGGCGACCACGCTGGTGCTGTTGCCCGACCCTTCGGTATCCAACTGGAAGTCGTCGATGCCCAGGCTCGACGCCAGGCTGCCGGTAATGCCGGCACTGCCGGCCAGCCCCAAGCCCAAGGCCGCCTCGGCGAGCATGTTGTTGTCTTCGCCGGAGGTGCCCAATGGCCGCCCCAGTACCAGGTACGACAGCGCCTGCTCCTGGCTCATGGCCGGCTCCGAGAACACCTTCGTGGTGGGCTGTTCGGCGCTGCCGCTCAGGCGGATACCAGCAATCACATCGTCAACCTTGCGGATTGCTTCGATGTCCAGGTACGGCTGGTCGATTGGGCCGGCGAACAGCAGCCGCGCTCGGCGGATGGTCAAGCGTTGACCGTAGGCACGGTAGCGGCCGTCTGCCAGGCTCAGCTCGCCACGGGTGTCGAGGTTATCACCAATGTGCACATGGCCAAGCAGGTTGGCGGTAAGGCCAAAGCCGCTGAACGACAGCTTGTCCTGGCCCACTTCGACGTCGATGTCCATGGCCATCGCCATGGGCGGTTTGCCCTCTTCGGTCTGGTGACCGACGATTACCGTGTCATCCGACACCTTGACGGTGGACGGCGGCAGCTCGCGAACGGTGATCTTGCCCTTGGGCACCTGTACCTTGCCGGTCACCGCCAGCTTGTCGTCGATCAGGCGCAAGGTAAGGTCTGGGGCCACCTCCAGTGCGGCATAGGGCTCGACCGTGACCGGCAGTTGCTGGCCTTGCAAACGCACGTCCATGCCCAGCGCCTGGCCCCAGGTGAGGTTGCCGCTCAACTGCCCACGCCCAGCCTCGCCACTGCGCCAATTGCCGTTGAGCTGCACCTGCTCACCGCTGATCAGTGCCTGCAGTGACAGGTCCTGCAGGCTGGCCGGCAGCTCTGCACCACTGACTTCACCACCGCTGAGCATCAGGTTACCGTTGACCTGCGGCGCCAGCAAAGTACCTGAAAGCCGGCCACTGCCATTGAGCTGCCCGGCCAGGCGTTCGACCATCGGCACAAACGGACGGGCCACCGACAGGTCTAGCCCGGCCAGGCGGAAATCACCCGACAATGGCTTGTTCTTGCCTAGCGGATCGAGCCGGGCGTTGACGCTCAGTTCCCCCAGACGCTCACCGCGAAACGCCAGGCGCGTATCGATGCGTCGCGGTGCCAGCGTGCTGTCCAGGCGCAGGGCCTGATACGGGAAGTCGATCCAGCGGCCCTTGTCGCGTACCCGCAGGGTGCCGCCACTGGCATCGACAACGACAGTACCCTTGGGGCCGCTGGCCGGGATGTCCAGGTTGATATCGGCATTGAGCAGGCCTTGCCAGGCAAAGTCCTTCGGCAGCCACTGGGCCAGGCTGTCCAGTGGGAACTGCTTGAGGTGGTAGCGCAGGCGGGGCTCGGGGGCCAGGCGCTGGTCCTCGCCACACAGGCTGGCCTGCCCGGAGCGCCAGCAGTGGGCCCCGAAGTCCAGCTGACCGCTGGCCAGCCGCTGCACGCGTGCCGGGGCCTGCAACTGCCAATCCTGGCCGCCGGCCTGAATCCGCCCGCTGGCCAGACGACCACGCCAGTCACCCTTGTTCAACTGGCCATCCAGGCCAAGGTCGAGCTTGAGTTGCGGGCCGTCCAACGCCAGAGTCACGGCCTGTTGGCGAATGTCGCCTTTGCCGTTGGCCTGCAGCGTGCCCAAGGCCGTGTCACCCAGGTGAATACCTGTGGCCTTGAGCTCGACAACGCCGCGTTGAGCGTTGTCCAGGCGCGCCTCCAGGTCCAGCTGCTGCAGGCGGTTTTCGGCCTGGGCCAAGCGCTGACCTTGCAAGGTCAGGGTACCTTGCGGAGCCTGCAGCGTCCCGGCGACATCCAGCCGCCCCTTGACCTGCCCTTGCAGCCTCGGCCACAACTGGCCCAGGCGCGGCAAGTCGAGGTCGATTCGCCCGGCCAGCCGTTGTTGCAGGCTGCCACTGCCGTTGATGCGATTGTCACCCAGCTGGATAGCCAGTGCGCCCAGGGTCCAGTTTTGCCCTGCCCCCTGGGCTTCGGCCTTGAGTACGGCTGGCTGGCCACGCAGGCGGCCTTTAAGGTCGAGCTGGGCATCGAGGGTAAGCGCCTCGCCTTTAAGCTCGCCTTTGCTGCGCAGTGGCCCCGCCAGGGTGCCCGGTAGCTCGGCCAGCCAATAGGCCGGATCGAGCGCGGAAAGCTGCAAGTCGACATCCCAGGCCAGCGTGTTGGCAAAACGCACGGCGACACTGCCGGCGGCCTTGCCCTGGCCGGCAGTCAGCGCCAACTGTGGCAGTTTCACCTGGCTCAGGTCGCCTTCGAACGGGCTGGCCAGGCTGAACGCCCCCGCCGGGCCGTCCAGCTCACCCTTGAAGGTGCCCTGGTAATTGCCATCGCGATAATGCACCTGGGTATTGAAGCGCTTGAGGGTGACCTCAGGCGGAGTCTCCAAGGGGTACAGGCGCAACCACGGGAAATCCTGCCAGTCCAGCTTCGCATCGGCGCTCAGGCCTTGCTGCCAGTCAGCCGTCGCTTGCAACTTGACCCGTTGGTTGTCGTTGGCGGTCAGGTCCAAGGCATCGAGCCTGGCGCCTTTACTGTCCACCAACCCGGACAAGGCCAGGGCGATCGGCGATTGTTCGGCGGGCAGGCTGGCCGTGCCCGACAGGTGATAGCCCTTGAGCAAATCACCCTGGGCGTCGAGCTTCAGCTGGTTCAGCTGCAAAGTGTCGGGCAACGTGCCAGCCGGCTTGAATGCCTCGGAGCGGATCTGCAAGGTAGCTGGCAGGTGTTCGGCCAATGCCTGCAATTGGCCGCTCAGCGTGGCATCGAGGTAACCACTGCTGGTGCCAGCCAGTTTCAGGTTTTTTTGCAATTCACCGCTGGCAGTCAGTGCCAGCTGCCAAGGCTTGCCCTCTACCGCAGGCAACTGCAGTTGCGCCTGCAGTTGCAGCGGCCAGTCACCTTCGGGCTGCAGGTCGCCTTGCAGGTTCAAATTCAGGTCGTCGCGCTGCAGCCGCAGGCTGTCGATGCGCATCCCGCTGTTGGTCCAGTGCGCCGCGAGCTGCAAGTCGCCAAGCAGTTCGCTGCCATCCAGGCGCAGCTGACCAACCTTGACCTCGCCCAGCTCGATAGCCAGTGGCAAGCGCAGGGTCGGCAATTGCAGCGGTGCGTTGTCGGTGGGTTCGGGGCTTGGCGCAAAGGCCATGTCGATGCGTTCGGCCTGCAACCGGTCGATGCACAACCTGGCGCGTAGCAAGCAAGCAGGCGACCAAGCCAGCATCGGCGCCTGTACCTCTACCTTGCTGCCGGCGTCGGCCCAGATCAGCTGGCTAGCTTGCCAACTGCCCGCAAGGCGCCCTTGGAAATCGGCCACTTCGAGCCCGGGCACCTTGCCCAGTGCCCAGCGGCTGCCAGCCTCGGTCCCCAGCAGCAGGCCCAGTGCCAGGCCCAAGCTCGCGACTACCCCAAGCAGGCCCAGCAGAATGTATTTGATCACGCGTTTCACAGCTCGGGCCCCATGGAAAAGTGCAGGCGAATGCCCCCTTCGTCATCCAGCGCTTTGGCCAGGTCCAGGCGCAACGGCCCCACCGGCGACACCCAGCGCACACCAAAGCCAACACCGGTCTTGAGGCTGGGCAGCTCCAGGTTGTTGAACGAGTTGCCTTGGTCGACGAACGTCGCAACCCGCCACTTTTCGGTCAGCGAATATTGGTACTCGACGCTGCCAGCCACCAGGTAGCGCCCGCCAATGCGGTCGCCGTCGCGGTTCTTCGGCGACAGGGTCTGGTAGTCGTAGCCGCGCACGCTCTGGTCGCCACCGGCGAAGAAGCGCAGCGAAGGCGGAATGCTGTTCTTGAAGCCATTGGTCGCGCTGCCGCCAAACTGCACGCGACCGAGAAAGCGGTGGTTTTGGCCCAGCGTGGTCAGGCCTTTGAGCAATACGTTGCCGTGCAGAAGGTTGGTATCGGAAACCAGCCCTTCCTTGGCGCCCTGCACATCGAATTGCAGGCGATAGCCGTTGTGTGGGTCGATGCGGTTGTCGCTGCGCAGGAAGGAATAGCTCACGCCAGGCATCAGCAAGTTGCTCAGCCCGGAGTCGTCGCCCAGGCGATACTCCTCGCGCTGGTACTTGAGCGATATCACCCGCTGCCAGCCACTGGGCAGCTTGCTGTGCCACTCGGGGCCGACCGTCAACAGCTTGCTGAGCGTGTCGGTACCGGCAAGCTCTTCATTCTGGTAGCCACCGGCAAAGCGCAGCTTGTCGGTCAGCGGCGGGTCGAGGGGAATGTCGTACCACAGGCCGACGTTCTGCCGTGGTGCGGACAGCTCGGTTTCCCAACCGTAGCTGTGGCCCTGCGGGTTGACCCAGTGGCGGGTCCAGTTGGCCTTGCCGCGCGGCCCGACGTCAGTCGAGAAACCCAGGCCCAGGCCCAGGGTGCGTGGTTTACGGGTTTCCAGACGGACATCCACCGGGACTTCTTCACCTACGGCGGCAGTAGGTGCCGCGTCTACGCGCACACCTTCGAAATAGCCGCTCGATTGCAGGTCATTGTTCAGCTCGGCGACCAGTTCCGAGTCGTAGGGGGTGCCCGGTTTGAATGAAACCATACGCTGCAAGAGATCGTCATCCAACGGCGTGTCGCCCCCGAAGGTGACAGCGCCCAGGCGATAGCGCGGGCCACTCTGGTAGACCAGTTCGATATCGGCCACGCCGGCCTGCGGGTCCACAGCCAGGCGCTGGCTGCTGAAACGTCCACTGAAGAAACCGTAGCGCGACGCCTGGTTCTGGATCAGCCGTTTGGCATCCTCATAAAGGCCGTGATTGAGTTGCTCACCCGCGCGCAGCGCCTTGCTGTCAGGCACGCGGAAGGCCTTCATTTCGCTGGCCGGGCCCTCGATGCGCACAGTCACGTTGCGCAGGCGAATGGGCTCGCCAGGGTTGATGCTGATGATCAGTTGCGGGGAATGGTCAGCGTCGCTGGCGGGTTTTACCTCGGTATCGATCTGTGCCTGATAGTAGCCAAGTGCCTGCGCCGCTTTGCGCGCCTGCTCCTCGGCCCCGCGACTGAAGCGTAAAAGTGCTTCTTCATCGCGGTCACCCAAGGTGCCGATATAGCCTTCGACATTGGCCTTGAGCGCCTTGTTGGCCGGTTTTACCTTCACCAGCAACTCGCTCTGGCCCCACGCTGCGAAACTGGCGGCCCAGAAAACCAGGCCCCAGGTGAATCTTCCTGAATACGTCATGCGGCGAATGCTACCAGAGCCAGGCGCTCAAGGGAGCCGCCTGGCGGCCTGTTCAGGCAAAAGCGGAATTTGAAGAGATTGGATTAGGATGAAAGAACACCCTTTCTCGGATTGGTCCTACAGCTACCTCGCCTATCTCTTCATAACCCTGGCGCTGATAAAAAGCCAGGTAGTGCTCGTTACCGGTATCCAGCACGACCCCTTGGGTGCCTGGGTCCTCCGCGCACCAGTCGTGCACAGCTTGTAACAATTGCTCGCCGTAGTGTTTGCCCTGGAATTGCGGGTGCACCCCCAGCAATGGCAGCACATGCACCCGGTCAGTGGGCAGGCAGGTGGCCAGCGCGGCCTGGTAGTCCATGTAGCGCCGCGTGCAGCGCAGGCCTGTACCCAGCATCATGCGCAGGCGCCAGGCCCAGCTGTCGGCCACGCCCAGGCGGCGCAGTGGCGGCACGATCAGGGCCAGGGCAATCAGGCGATCCTCTACCAGCAAGCCGATGGCGGGTAGTTGCAGATAGAAGTGCTGGCGCACCCATTCGCGCACCATCACCCGCAAGCGCCGCTCATAACCGGGGCGCTGGGCCTCGAAGATGTAGGCGAAGGTAGGCTCATGGCGGTAAGCGTTGTACAGCAATGAACGCGCTTCGCGGCTGTAACCATCATCGAGCAAGCAGACACGGGCCGGAGCGGCTGTGGTTTCGGGCATTGCGGGCAGACCTCCTGGAATGGGCGTACAGTGCCTTGGAGGTGCCCCTGCGCGCTTCGTTCACCCCCTGGAGCACGTTAGCAGCAGGATGACCATGCCGCCATGCTGGTGATGATGGACGATGTCGGCTAGCATCGCGGCTTTTACCGGGATTGTCTTTCCATGAAGATCGTCTGTTTCAACATCAACGGCCTGCGGGCCCGCCCGCACCAGCTGGCGGCGCTGATCGAAAAGCACCAGCCGGACGTGATCGGCCTGCAGGAAACCAAGGTCAGCGACGATCAGTTCCCGCTGGCCGACGTGCAGGCACTGGGCTACCACGTGCACTACCATGGCCAGAAAGGCCACTACGGCGTGGCGCTGCTGTCGCGCCAGGCGCCGCTGAGCCTGCACAAAGGCTTTGCCACCGATGAAGACGACGCCCAGCGCCGCTTTATCTGGGGCACCTTCCCTGATGCCGACGGCAACCCGATCACCATCATGAACGGCTATTTCCCCCAGGGTGAAAGCCGCGACCACCCCACCAAGTTCCCGGCCAAGCAGCGCTTCTACAGCGACCTGCAGGCCCTGCTCGAAGGCCAGTTCCGCAACGACCAGCCACTGCTGGTGATGGGCGACATGAACATCTCGCCGCAGGACTGCGATATCGGCATCGGTGCGGACAACGCCAAGCGCTGGCTGAAGACCGGCAAGTGCAGCTTCCTGCCGGAAGAGCGCGAGTGGATGGAACGCTTGAAAGGCTGGGGCCTTGTCGATAGTTTCCGTCACCTGTACCCGGAGGTGACGGACCGCTTCAGCTGGTTCGACTACCGCAGCCGCGGCTTCGAGGACGACCCCAAGCGCGGGCTGCGCATCGACCTGATCATGGCCTCGCAGCATCTGGTGCCACGCATCAAGGCAGCAGGTGCGGACTATGAACTGCGCGCAATGGAAAAGCCGTCGGACCATGCGCCGATCTGGCTGGAATTGAGCTGAGTCGGAGGGTGGGCGCCAAGGTGCATGCCTTGGCCTCACTCACAACCCCAACCGCAACGCCTCCCCCACCCCCGCTCCGCGCACATCGTCCGCCGCGCTGACCAAAGCAAAGTTGTACGCCCCATGCGACCAATACCGCGCCTCCAGCTGACCGTCGACCCGCTGACCGTCCGGCATGCGCCGATATTGCTCGCCGGGTGAGCGCAGGAACAGGCTGATGCGCTGGCCCTTGCCATCTTCAAACACCAGCAACGCCGCCGGCCCTTGCTCGTTGCTGAGCAAGCGCGCACCCACCGGTTTGAAGCCATAGCCCGCCAGGTCCGGCAGCTGGCCCACGCGGCTGAAATGGCGCCCAAGCCAGTCGCGCAACTGCCCTGGGTCACTGGCCTGGATATCCAAGGCTTCACTGCCAGCAAACAAGCGATGCGCCTGCACAGCGTCGGCCATGGGCAAGTCAACGCGCGCCAAGCTTGCATCGCGCACTTGCCAACCGCCTAAACCACCCACACCCAGCGCTAACATCACCACCGCCGCAGCGGCCCAACGCCGCTGCCGGCGCTGGCGCAATTGCCGACGCAACGGGCCCAATTCCAGCTGCGCGGCACCAGGCAGGTCATCAAACCCGGCCAACGCCACGCGTAGCCGGCGGGCATCGGCACGCCAACCTTCCACCCGTGCCGCCGCCTGCGGGTTGGCCTCCAGCCAGGCCTGCACCTGGGCCCGGCGCACAGGCTCCAGGCGCTCATCGACATAAGCATGCAGTTCGTCTTCGCTGGGGATCAGACGGGTCATTTCAGTCTCCGCAAGGCCGGTGGCTGGGGGTTGCCCTCGGTCAATTCGCGCAAGGCATTGCGCGCGCGCGACAGGCGCGACATCACAGTGCCGATTGGGATGCCCAAAGCCTGGGCGGCCTCCTTGTAACTCAGGCCTTCGATGCTGACCAGCAGCAACAAGGCACGCTGCTCCGCCGTCAGCCGGGCAAACGCCTGCAGGTCGGCCTGGGCCAGGACGATGGCTTCGAGGTTGTCACCGACAGGCTCCTCGTCGTGCCCGCTGCCGCCAAACCAGGACAACCAACGCGCATGCAGACGCTCGCGGCGTTTACCGTCGAGAAACTGTCGATAAAGAATGGTGAACAACCAAGCGCGCAGGGCATCGGCGTCACGTTGCTGGTCGCGCCGGCTCAGGGCCCGCTCGACCGTTGCCTGCACCAGGTCGTCGGCGCTGCCCGGTTCGCGGGTCAGCCACACGGCAAAGCGTCGCAGACGGGCAAGCAGTTCGCGCCACTGGTGGTCGTCCAGGTCATGCATCGCTAGGTACCGGCCTTTGGGATTGTCAGTGTAAAGGGCAGACGCCTGTGAACAAATTCTATTCCCGGCGATGGAATAAGTTTTTCCCTGCTCCGTCGTACTGGCACCTTCCCTGAACCGGACGATGACCATGAACTCACCCTTGCACGGCCCGGCCAAAGCGCTGCGCCTGGCAGCCATTGGCGCCGTGATGCTGGCCGCAGGTGCCGGCTTTGCCTATGCCGCCGGCTGGCTCGGCGAACCCCGGCTGACGCCACAGCGCATCATCGACACCTTCGAGGCCCAGGCCGGTCACTACCCGGGCTACCGCAAGAACCACGCCAAGGGCCTGTGCGTGAGCGGCTACTTCCAGCCCAGCGGGCAGGCCGCCAACCTGTCCATTGCACGCGCCTTCAGCCAGCAACGGGTGCCGGTTATCGGCCGTTTCGCCATCGGCGGTGCCAACCCGTTCGCCCCGGATACAGGCATCCCGGTGCGCAGCCTGGCAGTTCAACTCAGCACCGACGACGGCCAGGTCTGGCGTACCGGCATGAACAACCCGCCGGTGCTGGCGGTCAGTACCCCGCAAGGGTTCTATGAGCAAGTGCTCGCGGGCGCGCCCGACCCGGCCACCGGCAAACCTAACCCGGCCAAGATGCAAGCGTTCTTCGCCGCCCACCCCGAAAGCGCGGCATTTCGCCAGTGGGCGGCGAGCTACAAGCCAAGTGACAGCTTCGCCAGCACGCAGTATCACAGCATCAATGCCTTCCGCCTGATCGACTCAGCTGGCACGGCCCACCCGGTGCGTTGGCAGCTCGAGCCACAAACCGCGTTTGCCGCACTACCTGGCCAGGTTGATGACAAACAGTTCCTGCAACACGACCTGCAGCAACGCCTGGCCCAGGCCCCGTTGCGCTGGACGTTGCGTTTGGTGCTGGCCGAACCGGGCGATGCCGTGGATGACCCTGCCCGCCTCTGGCCCGCCGAGCGTCGTAGCGTGGACGCCGGCACCTTGGTGCTGGAGCACGTCGACGCTCCAGAGCAAGGGGCCTGCCGCGACCTGAACTTCGACCCGCTGATTCTGCCACGGGGTATCGAAGCGTCCGGCGACCCGATCCTCGCCGCCCGGTCCGCCGCCTATTCGGAATCCTTCAACCGCCGCAGCCGTGAATCGCTCAGCACTGGAGCCCGTCCATGAAACCCGAAGCCTTCCACCCCTTCGCCCGTCTGTTGCACTGGCTGATGGCCGTGCTGATCCTGGCCATGCTGTTCATCGGCGTGAGCATGGTCGCCGACCTGTCGCCACGCCACCCGCTGCTGATCAGCCTGCACAAGGCCACCGGCCTGGCCCTGCTGGTGCTGGTGCTGTTGCGCATCGCCGTGCGCCTGAGCGTGCCGCACCCACCGCTGCCACACGACCTGCCAGTGCTGCAGCGCTGGGCCGCCGGGGCCTCGCACCTGCTGCTCTATGGGCTGATGCTGGCCATGCCGCTGCTGGGATGGGCCATGCTATCGGCGGGCGACTACCCGCGCCCGCTCGGTTTACCCGCCATCGCCCCGCACAACCTGCAGCTGTATGCCGTGCTGCGTCAGGCCCATGGCTGGGCCGGCTACCTGCTGTTCGCCACGGTGCTGGTGCACGTGGGTGCAGCCTTGATGCATGCATGGGTGCGCCGCGACGGTGTGTTGCGTAGCATGTGGCCTGGCCCCTTGCGCCGCAGCGAATGACCTGCTGCATGCCGGGGCGTTCGACAATCAATAATCATTCTTAATAAGATCGGCTTTCTATTTGCCGTACTGCCCTGGACTGCCCTATGAACGTCGCAAAGGATCCTGCAACCCTGCTACCTGCCAGCACCCTGGACTTGCGCCCGCTGCTGCTGGCCAACATGGCCTGTACCATGTCGATGATGGCCTTCGTCGCCTTGATCGGCCCGATTGCCCGCCAACTCGGCATGGCCACCTGGCAAGCTGGCGCCGCCGTAACCGTGGCTGGCGTGGTTTGGGTGCTGCTGGCCCGGCCTTGGGGGCGATTATCGGATCGCCTCGGCCGCCGGCGCATCCTGCTGCTGGGCAGCGCCGGCTTCACCCTGGCTTACTGGCTGCTATGCCTGTTCGTTGAAGGCGCGCTGCGCTGGTTGCCGGGCGCGACCCTGGCGTTCATCGGCCTGATCGTCGCCCGCGGCTGCATCGGCGCCTTCTACGCCGCCATCCCAGTGGGCTGCAATGCGCTGATAGCCGACCATGTCGAGCCGCAACGCCGGGCCCGGGCCATGGCCTCGCTGGGCGCGGCCAACGCCGTCGGCCTGGTGGTCGGGCCAGCGCTGGCGGCGCTACTGGCACGGCACAGCCTGAGCCTGCCGTTCCACATCATGTCGCTGCTACCGGCCACGGCCTTCCTCGTGCTGCTCTTTACCCTAAAACCACAGGCGCTGCCGCACGCCCACGCCCCCAGCCCGGTGCGGCTGAACGACCCGCGCCTGCGCAGGCCGTTGCTGGTGGCATTCAGCGCCATGCTCAGCGTGACCGTGTCGCAGATCATCGTCGGTTTCTTTGCCCTCGACCGCTTGCATCTGGGCCCCGCCGAAGCGGCCCAGGCTGCCGGCATCGCGCTGACCACGGTGGGCGTAGCGCTGATGCTGGCGCAGGTATTGCTGCGCCAGCTGGAGTGGCCACCGCTGAAGATGATCCGGGTAGGTGCCACGGTATCGGCACTGGGCTTTGCCTGCGGGTCGCTGGCCACCACGGCCCCTTGGCTATGGGCTTGCTACTTTGTTGCGGCAGCCGGCATGGGCTTTGTGTTCCCAGCGTTTTCGGCACTGGCAGCCAATGCCATGCACGCCTCCGAGCAGGGCGCCACAGCCGGCTCCGTGGGAGCTGCCCAGGGCATGGGTGCGGTGATCGGGCCGCTGGCCGGCACCTTGGTATATGCCCTTGATCCGCGCCTGCCATTCTTGGCCGTAGCCGTGCTGTTGCTGCTCGTCGGACTGTGGCCGATGCCACGTGAACAGCGGGTTTGACAAGCACAGCGCGCAAGCGCGCAGAGTGTGTTTTAATGCGCATCGCTCATTATTATTGACACCTCTGATTACAAGGCGGCTATGGACACGGGGACGCGACTCAAACTGGTGCGTGAACGCAACAACCTCTCCCAACGGGAACTGGCCCGCCGCAGCGGGTTGACCAATTCGACGATCTCGCAGATCGAGCAGAATCGCGTCAGCCCTTCGGTCAGCTCCCTGAAAAAGCTGCTCGAAGGCATACCCATGAGCCTGGCGGAGTTTTTCAGCTTCGACGAGCCGGTGCGTGAAGAGCGCTACGTGTTCCGGGGTGGCGAACAACCGGATCTGGGCCGCAACGGCCTGCGCATGCTGCTGGTCGGCGCCAGCGTCGAAGGCCGGCAGATGCGCATGCTGCGCGAGCTGTATGCACCCGGCGCCGATTCGGGCGAGCCGATCGTGCATGCCGAGGGCGAAGAATGTGGCCTGGTCACCCGCGGCACCGTAGAGCTGTGGGTCGATGGGCAGGTCAGCGTGCTCAACTCGGGCGACGGCTACTACATCCCCACTACCCTGCCGCACAGTTTCAAGAACATCGGCCCGGACGAGGCCGAGATCATCAGCGCCAACACGCCGGCCAATTTCTGATCTTGGCGCGCAGCGGTGCACTGAACACTCGGGATATTTACCAGCGCCTACGCAACGCGGCCCTTGGTGTGCAGCACCTGGAGGTGAGTGCACGCCACGATGGCGGTCTGGTCGATGTCGACATCCAGGGCTGGCGATTGACGCTGGCCCTGGATGCCGAAGGCTTGGCACATTGCATTCATTGCCAGGCCCCCGACGGTGAACAGGCCGGGCTTGAGGACTGGCAGCGCTACGGCACCAACCCCACCGACCTGCTCAGCCTGTGGGAGCGCACTCAGCTGGAGAAGCTGCTGGCGCCCTGACGCAGCGCTTCTTCGACAAAGTCCAGGCGGTCCTGGCCAAAGAACATCGCATCGCCCACAAAGCAGGTGGGCGCACCAAACACCCCGCGCGCCACAGCCGCCTCGGTTGCCTGCTTCAGCGCAGCTTTTACCTCACCGTCAGCCGTCAACCCGTGAAATACCTGCGGGTCGAAGCCTGCCTGGGTCAGCGTCTCATCCAGAACTGCGTTATCGCCCAGGTTGCGGCGTTGTGCCCATAGCCCATTGAACAGCGCCGACAACAGGGCCTCGAACCGCTCCGGTGAACGCAACTGGGTACCCAGCACGCCGCGCATCAAGGCCAGGGTATTGATCGGGAACCCTGATGGCATCCCGAACGGTACCTCGTAGCGTGCGGCAAAGCGTGCCAGGTCGGTAAACATGTAGCGCCCCTTGGCCGGGATCGTCGCCGGCGAGGCGTTGCCGGTGGCCTGGAACACCCCTCCAAGCAGAATTGGCTGGTAGCGCAGTGTGGCACCTTGGCGGGCACACAGGCTCGGCAGTTGGGTCCAGGCCAGATAGCTGGCCGGGCTGCCCAGGTCAAAATAGAAATCGACAGTCTTGTTCATGCTTAGGGTCCTTGCGGGGTGATAGGGGCTTACCAGCGTTCCATCCAGGGGCGCAGGTCCAGCTCGAACGTCCACGCATCGCGAGGCTGGGCGTGCAGGAACCAGTAGCTGTCGGCAATGTGCGCCGGATCAAGGATGCCATCCTGGTCCTTGAGGGCATAGCGCTCGGGAAAGCTGTCGCGGATGAAGGCCGTGTCGATGGCACCGTCCACCACCACATGGGCGACATGGATGTTGCGTGGCCCCAACTCGCGCGCCATGCTCTGCGCCAGGGCACGCAGGCCATGCTTGGCCCCGGCGAAGGCAGCAAAACCAGCCGCGCCGCGGGTACCGGCAGTGGCACCGGTGAACAGAATCGTGCCGCGCTCACGCTGGACCATGCGCCTGGCCACCGCCTGGGCCGTCAGAAAGCCGGCAAAGCAGGCCATTTCCCAGATCTTGAAGTACTTGCGTGGGGTTTCTTCCAAAATGCTGCACGGCACATTGGCGCCGATATTGAAGACAAAAGCTTCGATTGGGCCAATATCGCGCTCGATGGTCTCGATCAGTGCAGCTACCTCATCTTCTTTTCGCGCATCAGAGCCAAACCCGTGGGCCTGGCCGCCAGTGGCGCGTATCTCCTCCAGCAGCGGCTGCAATTTCTCAGCCTGGCGCCGAGTTACGCAGGCGATGTAGCCCTCACGGGCAAAGCGCTTGGCAATCTCGCCCCCGGTGGCGTCCCCTGCCCCGATCACCAGCACCACTTTTTGTTGTTCTGTCATGCCCGCCTCCATTGGTGAATGATCGTTTAGTAAACGAACGCTATGTTATGATCGCGGTCTTCGTCAAGCCCGCTTGCAGAGGCATGTGAATGCGCTACTCCAACGAACACAAACAGCAAACCCGCGACCGGTTGCTGGCCAGCAGCGGCGCGCTGGCCAAACGCGGGGGGTTCGCCAGTACCGGCGTGGCAGGGCTGATGAAGGCGATTGGCCTGACCGGCGGTGCCTTCTACAACCACTTCCCGTCAAAGGACGACCTGTTCACCGAGGTAGTACGCCAGGAGCTGTGCAACAGCCCGCTGACACGCCTGACCAGCCAAGGTGCCAACCGCGAGCGCCTGGGCCGCTGCCTGCAGCAGTACCTGAGCCTGGCCCATCTGCACAATGCCGAGGGTGGCTGCCCACTGCCGCCACTGGGAGTGGAAATTGCCCGCGCCGAAGCACCGGTGCGTGAAGTGGCTGAGCACTGGCTGCTGGAACTGCACCGTGCCTGGAGCACAACCCTGGAGGATGAACAATTGGCCTGGGTGCTGATCAGCCAGTGCGTCGGCGCACTGCTGGTCGGGCGCATGTTGGCCAGTGAAAGCGTACAAGCGCAGGTACTGGACGCCAGCCGCCAATTTGTCGAACAGGCCTTGCATGAGGCGGATTAGTGCCCTGCTGGGGTTGCTGCTGGCCCTGCCAGCGTTCGCCGAACAGGCCTGCCCGCCAGGCCAGTACCAGGTGTGCCTGATGGGCTGCTTCTGCGCCCCGATCGACCCTGGCCAGGCCGGGCAGATCCTCAAGGATGTTGAGGTGATGGCCTCGTCCAGTCTGACCTACGCCTTGCGCCAGGCTCGCGACGAGGCCACGGCCAGCGGAGTGCAGCCGATTCCGTTGCATATTCGGGCGCAACTTGAACCTTGGTACGACTTTGCCGTGCTCGATGCGGCGCGCTTTCGGGTGGGGGATGAGCAACAGATGAGCGCAGCCAATGCGCTATTGCAGAACCCCGATGTGAACGCCGTGACACTGATCGACACGATCATCTTCCGCCGTGCCAACGATGCCGAGGACAACGTGGCCTTGTGGGCGCACGAACTCAAGCATGTGCAGCAGTACCAGGAACTGGGCGTGGAGGAGTTTGCCCGACGCTATACGCGCAACTATGACGACCTGGAAGGCCCCGCTTACAAGATCGAGGCCGAGGTGAGCAAGGCGCTGCGCGAGCGTACTTCCGGGCAGGCCAGATAGCAGCAGTTGCCGCTGCGCGGGTGCGGCATCTGCTGCTACGTGACAGTCAGGGCGCCGCCGAAGCCTCTTGCGCCACCTGCTCACGGCTGGCGTAACGCTGCGCCAGCACAGCACACACCATCAGCTGAATCTGGTGGAACAGCATCAGCGGCAAGATCATCGCGCCAATACCACTGCCCACGAACAACACCTGGGCCATGGGTACGCCGGTAGCCAGGCTTTTCTTGGAACCGGCGAACAGGATGGTGATGCGGTCCTCGAGGTCGAAGCCCAATGCCTTGCCAAGCAGGCGAGTACCAAACAGCACCACCGCCAGCAAAATACCGCACACCACGAACAAGCCGGCCAGGTGCTGCGGCGATACGGTGTGCCACAGGCCGGTCACCACAGCCTCGCTGAAGGCCGTGTACACCACCAGCAAGATCGACCCCTGGTCCACCACCTTGAGCCACCGCGCATTGCGCTTGACCCAGGCGCCAATCCAGCGCCGCGCAATCTGGCCAGCAACGAACGGCACCAGCAGTTGCAGGGTGATCTTCAACACCGCATCCAGCCCAGAGCCCGTATCACCACTGGCGCCCAACAACATCATCACCAGCAACGGCGTCAGGAAGATACCCAGCAGGCTGGAAGCCGCCGCGCTGCAGATCGCCGCCGGCACATTGCCACGGGCCAACGAGGTGAAGGCGATGGCCGACTGCACGGTAGCCGGCAAGGCGCACAGGTAGAGCACGCCCAGGTAAAGCTCGTTACCCACCAGTGGCACGAACAGCGGCTTGAATGCCAGGCCCAGCAGCGGGAACAGCACGAACGTACAGGCGAACACCAGCAGGTGCAGGCGCCAGTGCCCGGCACCGGCAATGATCGCTTCACGCGACAGCTTGGCGCCATGCAGGAAGAACAGCAGGCCGATGGCCAGGTTGGTCAGCCAGCCGAAATACACCGCGCCATCGCCCGAGCAAGGCAGCACGGTGGCGATAAGCACCACCCCGAGCAAGGCCAGGGTGAAATTGTCGAATAACATGCGTAGATACTTCATCACTGTGTCCATCTTGTCATTGTGCAAGGGCAGACGATAAGGTCTGCGGCTTTTCGCTGCTAACGCCGGAACCCCCAGCGGTATCGCTCAACGGACACGCGCCATAAAAGGACCCGCCATGCCCCGCCCTCGCCTGGCTGCACTTGCAGCCGCCATCACCCTCACTTTGGGTCACGCCTGCGCACAGGCCGACGACCAGTTGCAGGCCAAGGTCGACCAGATCATCCGCCCGCTGATGCAGGAACAAGGCATCAGCGGCATGGCCGTGGCCATCTATGCCCGCGACCATGCGCACTACTTCAGCTACGGCGTGGCCAGCAAGGCCGACAACGTGCCGGTAAGCCGCGACACGCTGTTCGAGATCGGCTCGCTGAGCAAGACCTACACCGCCACCCTCGCCGCACTGGCCAGTGCCGAAGGCAAGTTGGACCTCGATGCCCCGGCAAAGCGCTATCATCCGGCACTGGCCGGCGTACCCATTGGCGACGCGACCGTGCTGGAACTGGGCGCCTACAGCGCCGACTGCCTGCCGCTGCAGTTCCCGGATACGGTGCAAACACCACAGCAGGTGGTCGATTTCTTCCGCCACTGGC
This sequence comes from Pseudomonas sp. NBRC 111140, assembly GCF_001320885.1. Classification (NCBI taxonomy): domain Bacteria; kingdom Pseudomonadati; phylum Pseudomonadota; class Gammaproteobacteria; order Pseudomonadales; family Pseudomonadaceae; genus Pseudomonas; species Pseudomonas sp. NBRC 111140. The sequence continues at coordinate 50,172 of NZ_BCBQ01000018.1, read as the reverse complement.
AACCTCGCGCCAAACCCGGCACCCAACGCTGCTATTCCAACCCCAGCCTGGGCTTGTTCGGTGACCTGGCCGCCCGCGCACAGCACCAACCGTTCGCCACGCTGATGCGCGAAGGCCTGTTGGCGAAAATGGGCCTGGAGAACACCTACTTGCAGGTTCCAGCCAGTGCCCACGGCCTTTATGCCCAAGGCTACGACGCCACCGACAAGCCAGTGCGCGTCGGCCCCGGCCCTTATGCCGACGAGGCCTACGGTATCAAGACCAGCGCCAGCGACTTGCTACGCTATGTGCGCCTGCAGATGCAGCCACAGGGCCTGCCAGCGGCGCTGGTGAAAGCCACGGCCATTACCCAGCAGGGCTACTTCCAGGTCGGCGCCATGACCCAAGGCCTGGGCTGGGAACGCTACCCCTACCCGGTTACGTTAAGCACCCTGGTCGATGGCAACAGCCCACGGCTGATCCGTGAACCGCAGGCAACCACACGCTTGCAACCGGCCCTGCCCGCGCTGTCGGCAGCCTGGTACAACAAGACAGGTTCAACCAATGGCTTCGGCGCCTATGCCGCGTTTGTCCCCTCCGAACAGCTGGCAGTAGTGCTGCTGGCCAACCGGAATTATCCGAACGAAGCGCGGGTTCGCGCGGCCTTCGAAATACTGTCCGGGCTGTAGCCGAAGCCGCGATTGTCGAACAAAACGACAGAAATGTAGTGCTCGAAAATATTCACTACAAAATAGTTGACGCCGTTCATCGCGCTTGTGCATGATGAAGCCGTCTCCCCGATCGGGAGCGGTGGCAAGGGTGTTCCAGACGGCCTGCGCGGTAACGCAGGCCGTCCGTGGAGAGGGAAACTGTCCAAAAGGCAGCGTGAGAAAGCCCCTGTTGCGATGCTGCTGTAGCAGCCTTGGTAGTGCGCTACACCGTGGTAGCGCCAACTGTGAAAATCACCTACGAATGGGTAATGGGGGCTTTATGATGAACTTGAACAACAATCCGACTATCGACCAATTGGCTCAGCTGTTCGCCATCCGCAAGGACAGCCTCGACGACCACCTGCTGTGGGTTAGCCAAACCGGTGAAGTGCGCCTCGACCGCCTGCCACCGAACACCGTCGAAGATGAATTTGAAGAGCACCTGCCCAGCATGCGTGCCCGCTTCAAGGTCTACCGCCGTGGCCAAGGCTACGTCGGCAAGAAGGCCGCCGCCGACACCGAGTTCGTTGGCCGCGTGCTGCAGACCCTGCAACAAGAATGGCCCGCTGCCCGTGAGCAGCAGGCAGTCAAGGTGATCGAACCGCTTAACTGAGGGTTCGCACCCTTACCAGAGCCCGGCCAGCATAGGCCGGGCTTTTTCATGCCTGGCGCCGCTGCAGGCGGGTTTCCGGCAAGGGCAAGGCGCCCGTTGCCATCGCTCGGGCGCGGTCGACACCCCATACCAGCGCGCGGGTCATGGTCTCGCCTGGCCGGGCGGGGTAATACTCTTCCAGCAACGCCCGCCCATCCCCGGCGTACAAACCCAGAAACAGCTGCGTCGCCCCAAGGCGCGACAAGCGCACCTGTACGTCCAGTGTGGTGCCGTCGCTGAGTGCTTCGTCGTGGCAGCGGCTGTGCAGCTGGGCGTCGGCCCACTGCCAATAGGTCTGTTCCCTGACTCGCATGAGCATTCAATCCTCCGTTACTGGAATGCCGCATCAGAAAACCACAGCCTTGGCCATCCGGCGAGCGTTACCCGGCAATACCATGAGGCGTATCAACGAATGGCAAAAAAAACCCCGCCATTGGGCGGGGCTTTGCTGGAGCGGGCTTACTTCTTCAGTGGTACCCGCGGCATGAAGCGGCCTTTTTTGCTGCGCTGCAGATGTGCAGGCTGGAGCTGTTCGGAATCATCCAGCGTCATGTGGGCGAACCCCAGGCGGAATGCCGCCTGGCCGCAACGCACCTGGCTGTTGATCGGGAACGCATCGTTCAGGTCTTCGAAAAAGGATTCGCTCATGCCCTGTCTCCCTCCAGTGGCGGTCGCGCCGGCAACCAGAAAAGTTGCCCAGGAAACGCGGCCTGTGAAAGTGAGACTAGCTGGTCATTTGCAGACCGCTCGGACAAGCACCTTGCCGCCGACCAGTGGCAGACGGCTCTACTTCAGGCGCACTGCCGTACCGGTTGCAAATACCACGACCATGCCGCCCTGTACCGACGGCATGCTGATCTCGAAATCCACCCCCACTATCGCATCGGCTTGCAACTGGCGTGCCCGCGCCATGAGTTCTTCGGTGGCCTGTTCGCGGGCCTCGCGCAGCGCGCTTTCCAGGGTTTGCGAACGGCCGCCGAAGAAATCGCGAAAGCGTGTAAAGAAATCGCGCACGAAGTTGATGCCTTGCACCGATTCGGAGCTGACCACGCCCAGGTACTCGGCAATCGGGCGGCCTTCGAGTTGGCTGGTGGTGGAAATGATCATGAATGCGCTCCGCAGGTCTGGCCAAAAGAGACCGATTCTAACAGAGCGCAGCTCAATGAATTTAAGCCCTTTATGCCATGGCAGCCCGCAAACGCTGGCCGATCCGCGCACCAAACACGTTTACCAGCAAACCAGCCATCACCAGCAATGCGCCCCAGCCCTGGGTAGTGGTCAGGCGTTCGCCCAGCAGCAACGCCGACGAGCTCAAGCCGATCACCGGTACCAGTAACGAGAACGGTGCCACCTTGCCTGCCGGGTGACGCGACAGCAGTGTGCTCCACAGGCTGTAGCCAAGCATGGTGGCGACAAACGCCAGGTACGCCAGGGCCAGTACCGAACTCCAGCTGATGTTGGCCAGGGCATGGCCGATGCGTTCAGGGCCTTCCAGCCACCAGGACAGCGCCAGGAATGGCAGCGGCGGGATCAACCCACCCCAGATCACCAATGCCACCAGGTCAACCGAGCCAAAACGCCGGGTAATGATATTGCCCAGCCCCCACATGGCACCGCCACACAGGGTCAGCACCAGCGCCAGCATTGGCACGTGGCCGCCGTCCTCGCTGCCGATCAACGCCAGGCCGCTGGCCGCCACCAACAGCCCAAGCACGCTGGCCAGGCGCAGCCGCTCACCGAGGAACAGCGCAGCGAAACCAAGGGTAAAGAAGGCTTGCGACTGCAGGATCAACGAAGCCAACCCTGGCGGCATGCCGCTGTACATGGCCTGGAACAGGAACGCGAACTGGCCCAGCGAAATGGTCGCGCCGTAGGCGATCAACCAGCGCCACGGCAGTTTCGGCCGCCTGACCAGCAATACCGCCGGGAACGCCACCAACAAGAAGCGCAATGCCCCCAGCAACATCGGCGGCAAGCCATCGAGGCCAACTTTGATGACCACGAAGTTGACTCCCCAGGCGACAATCACCACCAGGGCGATGAGCAGGTCCTTGAGCGGCATTGCGACTTCCTTCTGCAATCTTTCTAGACATATTTCGTTACAGCATAAGGCTATTCCTTGAGTTGGGACCAGCACAGTTGTGGCCAAGGGTTGCGCAACAGTGACTGTTCCTACTCACCAGTATCGGCACGTTCATGCTTGATAATCGGGCGAGACCTTGCTCAGCATCCGTAGCCAGGCCGCCAGCGCCTGCCGCTGGCTTTTTTGTTGCAGTCATCATGGTTGTGCCTGTGCTGAGCGCTATTTACTGGCCCAGGCATTGAAGCGCTGCTCCAGTTCTTCGCCATGATCGACCCAGAATTCCACATTCATCGCCAGCGCCCCCTGCAGGTTTTGCGGCGACGTAGGCACCCAGCTGGCCAAGGCCGGGTCAAGCTTGGCGGCTGCCTGGGTGTTGGTCGGCCCATAGGGGATCTGTTGCACATACCGCACCTGCGTATCTGGCTGGTTGGCGTAGGCGATCAGCCGTTTCGCCTGGTCGACATGCCGCGAGCCTTTGATGATTGCCCAATAGTCCATGCCGTACAGGCTGCCAGGCCAGACCACGGCCAGCGGGCTGCCCTGCTGCGCGGCCACAGCGATACGCCCGCTGTAGGTCGACGTCATCACCACATCCCCCGCCGCCAGCCATTGCGCTGGCTGGGCGCCGGCGTCCCACCACTGGATGTAGGGTTTGAGTTCACTGAGCTTGGCGAACGCCCGCTCGACACCCGCCGGCGTGGACAGAACCTGGTAAACGTCCTCGACCTTGACCCCGTCAGCCAACAGAGCGAACTCCAGGTTGTACACCGCGCGCTTGCGCAGGCCCCGCTTGCCCGGGTACTTGTTCACGTCCCAGAAATCGGCCCACGAAGCCGGCGCCTGGGCTAGTTTGCTACGGTCATAGGCGATGGCCACGCTCCACACCAGCGCAGCCGAACCACAGTCCTGCGCCGCGTCAGGGACCAGCTCGGCGGCATGGCCCAGGCGCTGCCAGTCCAAGTGCTCGTAGACGCCCTCATCGCAGCCGCGCATCAAGTCCGGCCCCTCGATCTGCACTACGTCCCAGTCGACATTACCGGTGTCGGCCATTACCTGAATGCGCGCCATCTCGCCGTTGTACTCACTCTGGATCAGCTTGCTGCCATCCTGGGCGCTGAAGGGCTTGAAGATCGCCTCATCCTGGGCTTTCTGGCCTGCGCCGCCGTAACCGACCACGACCATCTGCGGCGCGGCATGCGCATTGCCCAGACCAAGGGCCAGCAAGGCTGCACAAAGGCTGGTCACACGTGGAAATAGCTGCATCGTAGTTTCCCTCTGCTGGTGCCCTACGGGCCCGTTTTCTTGTTGTTGTGAGGTCACACCCTCGCTGAGAGGGTGACGAAAACCTAGTCGTGCACCATTAAAAAAACAAGTTGATTTTTTACTGTTGCTACACTTTCATAATAAAAACAAGAACAACACCGCACCGGAGCCGCCAGAATGCAAACCGCCTTCCCTCACCTGTTCGAAGCCTTGCAGATCCGCGGCAAACGCTTGAAGAACCGCATCATGTCAACCGGGCACGACACCTGCCTGCCCACCGACAACCTGGTCAACGACAAGCTGATCGCCTACCAGCGGGACCGTGCTGCCGGTGGCGTCGGCCTGATCGTGCTGCAGGTCGCCGGGGTGCACGACAGTGCCCGCTACACCTCACACGTACTGATGGCCACCGACGATGCGTGCATTGATGGCTACCGCCAGCTCGCCGAGGCTTGTCATGCGCACGGCACCGTGGTGCTGTCGCAGCTGTTCCACCCCGGGCGGGAGATCATGGAGTCGGCGGACGGCCTGCTGGCGGTGGCCTACTCGGCCTCAGCAGTGCCCAATGAGCGCTTCCGGGTAATGCCGCGCGCGTTGGACCAGGCGATGATTGACGAAATCGTCCAGGGCTATGCCAGCGCCGCCCGCCGCCTGCACCAGGCCGGGCTGGATGGCGTCGAGGTGGTCGCCAGCCATGGCTATCTGCCCGCGCAGTTCCTCAACCCGCGGGTGAACCTGCGCAGCGATGGCTACAACGGCGAACTGGCGCAGCGCTTGAGGTTCTTGCGCGAAGTGCTGGCCGCTGTGCGCGCCGCCACCGACGAACATTTCATCATCGGCCTGCGCATCAGCGCTGACGAGCGCGACACCCAGGGCCTGAGCGAAGACGAGTCACTGGCGGCCGCCGTGGCCTTGCAGGGCCAGCTCGATTACCTGCATATCGTCGCCGGCACCTCGGCATCGCTGGGCGGCGCCGTGCATATCGTGCCGCCGATGGCGATCGAGGCGGCTTACTTGGCCCGCGAGGCCGGCACCTTCAAGCAACAGCTCGATATACCGCTGTTCGTCACCGGGCGCATCAACCAGCCCCAGGAAGCCGAGCTGATCCTGGCGCGCGGCCAGGCCGATGTGTGCGGCATGACCCGAGCGTTGATTTGCGACCCGTTGATGCCGAGCAAGACCGAACGCGGCCAGGTCGAGGACGTACGTGCCTGCATCGCGTGTAACCAGGCCTGTATCGGCCATTTCCACCGTGGTTTGGCCATTTCCTGCATTCAGCGTCCAGAAACCGGTCGTGAGCTGCAATACGGGCAACTTACGCCCGCCATTTCGCCCAAGCGCATCATGGTCGCAGGTGGCGGGCCTGCCGGTATGAAGGCCGCCGCCGTGGCCGCCGCGCGCGGGCACCAGGTCACCCTGTACGAGGCCGGCCCGCAGCTGGGTGGGCAGGTGTTGCTGGCCCAGCTGCTGCCACGGCGTAGCGAGTTCGGCGGTGCCAGCACCAACCTGCAGCGGGAAATGGCCCTGGCCGGTGTAGAGGTAGTGCGCAATACCCGGGTCGACCGCGCCCTGGTCGAACGCGAGCGCCCGGACCTGGTCATCGCGGCAACCGGTGCCACCCCATACTGGCCGGCGTTCGAGCGTACCGGGGAGCTGCAGGTGGTGGACGCCTGGCAAGTCCTGCGCAATGAAGTGAAGCTGGGGCGTTCGGTGCTGGTGGTCGACTGGCGCTGCGACTGGATCGGCCCCGGTATCGCCGAACGCCTGGTACGCGAGGGCCATCAGGTGCAATTGGCGGTAAACGGCACCCATTGCGGCGAAAGCCTGCCGCTTTATGTACGCGATCAACTGGCCGGCGAGCTGCATCGCCTGGGCATCCCCATCACCCCTTATGCCCGCCTGTATGGCAGCGACGACAATACGGTGTACCTGCAGCACACCGCCAGCGGCGAACCAATGATCTTCGAAGGCATCGACACCCTGGTGCTGTGCCTGGGCCATCAACCGGAAGACCGCCTTGCCACTGAACTGGCAGGCCTGGTGGAGGTACGACGGATTGGCGACTGCCTGGCGCCGCGCACGGCCGAAGAGGCCATTCACGATGGCCTGACAGTTGCCTGGGCGCTCTGAGGCTGTACATACTGCGGCTTTTGCGATGGACCGACGTGCATGAGCCAACTCCCCCAGCCCCCCGCCAGCGAAACCGGGGGCGCCGCACCGCAGTTTCTCGGCACACGCATCCGCGGCCTGCGCAAGCGCCGCGGCATGACCCTGGCGGAGCTGGCCGCACACAGTGAATTGACTGCGGGCTACATCAGCCAGCTGGAACGCAACCTCTCCTACCCGTCTATCCCGGCGCTGTTCAACATCGCCCGCAGCCTGGGCGTGACCATCCAGTGGTTCTTCGCCAGCGAAGCCACCACCGCGCCCGAGGACCAGGGCTATGTGGTGCGGCGCAACAGCCGCCTGAGCGTGCACTATGAAGACGGCATCGTCGATCAACTGCTCACCCCGCAGCCCAACCGCCAGCTGGAGATCCTGCACTCACGCTTCCCCCCGGGCACCTACAGCCAGCAAAGCTACAGCCATGACGGCGAAGAAGCCGGCTACCTGCTGAGCGGCACCTTCGAGCTATGGGTAGGCGAGCGCCATTTCCAACTGAGCGAAGGCGACAGCTTCAGCTTCTCGAGCCAGGAACCACACCGTTATGGCAACCCCGGTGAAGTGGATGCCGTGGTGATCTGGGTAATCACGCCGCCAACATTCTGAAGCACTCCTGCAGACGCTGGTAACACCGTTGACCCCCAATTGGGTCTACCTTGTCATCCGAACTTCAAAGGAGCACAACCATGAAGCAGATCCTGATCATTGGCGCGGGTTTTGCCGGCCTGTGGAGCGCGCTCAGCGCCATCCGTCAGCTTGACCTCAACGGCAGCAAGGATGTCGAGGTCACCCTGCTTGCGCCTCAGGCCGAGCTGCATGTGCGTCCGCGTTTCTACGAGCCCGACGTACACACCATGGCCGCGCCGCTGCACGCGCTGTTCGATGCCGTCAATGTCCGCTTCGTGCAAGGCACCGCCTGCCATATTGATGAAGGGGCGCGCCGAGTCAGCTATCGCACCCCCAGCGGCACGTCGTGCGCCCTGCCCTACGACCGCCTGATCGTGGCCTGTGGCAGCGAGCTGAACCGGCCTGACAGGGTCGGTATCGAACATGCCTTCGATGTCGACAAACTCGAGAGTGCCGCACGCCTGGAAACCCATCTCAAGTCGCTGGCAAGGCTGCCCGACACACCGGCACGCAATACCGTGGTGGTGGCCGGGGGCGGCTTTACCGGCATAGAGACCGCCACCGAACTACCGGCCCGCTTGCGCGCGATACTGGGTGAAGACGCTGCGTTGCGTGTGGTGATAGTCGACCGAGGCGCAAGAATTGGCGCGGCCCTGGGTGACGGCATCCGCCCGAGCATCGAGCAGGCAAGCGAGGCGTTGGGCGTTGAATGGATCTGTGGCGCTACGGTGGCTTCGGTAGACCCTGCCGGCGTGCTGCTGGACAACGGCCAACGCATCGACGCGGGTACGGTGATCTGGACTGTGGGCTTCAAGGCCAACCCGCTCACCGAGCAGATCAGTGGCGAGCGCGACCATCAGGGGCGCCTGCACGTCGATGGCAACCTCAAGGTCAAGGGTAGTGATTCGGTGTATGCCGCTGGAGACGTGGCTTACGCCGCCTGTGACGAACTTGGCAACCATGCGGTGATGTCTTGCCAGCACGCGATTGCGCTGGGGCGTCATGCGGGCAACAATGCGGCCGCCGAACTGGTTGGCGTGGTGCCGAAGACCTATAGCCAGCCCAAGTACGTGACTTGCCTTGACCTGGGCGCCTGGGGTGCGGTGTATACCGAGGGATGGGAACGCACGGTGTCACCACCGCAGGACAAGGCCGAGGCCAAAGTACTGAAATCGCAAATCAATACCGTGTGGATTTACCCGCCAGCAGCCGATCGCACAGCAGCACTGGCTGCGGCTGATCCGGCGATCCCGGTAGCGTAAGGCTGTCGCGCCCCCCCGCTGTGGGGGCGCGAAAACCTTCATGTTCCGAGCAGGGCCGTTGAATCAGGCCACAGCAAACAGCTCATTGGCAATCTGCGCCTGTGCAGCATCAATCGCCTGGCTGCGCTGCTCCGGGCCATAGGCCAGGCCATGGGCGCGAACAATTTCCAGGTCGGTGACACCGATAAAGCCCAGGAACACTTTCAGGAAATCTTCATGCCCGGCGCCAGTCGGCTGGCCAGCGTGCAGGCCACCGGCGGTGGAAACCAGCACCACTTTCTTGTCACCGCACAGGCCTTCGGGGCCAGCTTCGGTGTAGCGGAAGGTCTTGCCGGCGACAGCGACGCGGTCGATCCAGGCCTTGAGCTGGGTCGGCACGGTGAAGTTGTACATCGGCGCGCCAATCACAACAGCGTCGGCAGCCAGGAATTCTTCCAGGGTCTCGGCGCTCAGCTTGGCTTCGAAAGCCTGGGCGGCGTCACGCACGTCTTCAGGGGTGCCCGCAGCTACCAGGGTAGCGGCAGAGAAGTGGGCGATGGCATCGGCCGCCAGGTCGCGGTAAACCACCTCGACGCTTGGGTCTGCAGCCTTCCAGGCCTCGACCACTTCGCGGCTCAGCTGGCGGGAGGCGGAATTGTCGCCCAGGATGCTCGAATCGATGTGCAACAGTTTCATGGGACTCTCCTGTTATTGAAGACCGCATCAGTGGGCGATCACGATGGGGAGAATCCTACCGAGGTGAGCAATGGCTGATAAGCTGGCAAAAATGCGTTAGTTTGTCCCACAGGTGGAACAGTGAGACATTCCCATGCAAGACCTCAACGACCTCTTTTACTTCGCACGCGTGGTCGAAGCCGGCGGGTTCGCCGCCGCCGGGCGCCAGCTAGGCATCCCCAAGTCGCGCCTGTCACGGCGTATCGCCGAACTTGAAGAGCGCCTGGGCACACGCCTGCTGCAACGCACCACCCGGCAACTCAAGCTTACCGCGGTAGGTGAGCGCTACCTGCATCATTGCCAGGCCATGCTGTTGGAGGCCGAAGCTGCCGATGAAACCGTGGCCAGCATGAGCAGCGAACCACGCGGGCGTTTGCGCGTGTCATGCCCGGTAGCTCTGGCGCATGCGTTCCTGCCGGATGTGATCAGCCGCTTTCTTGAGCAGTACCCGCTGGTGCAATTGGACATGGTGCTGATCAACCGCCGGGTAGACCTGATTTCCGAAGGTATCGATGTGGCGTTGCGCGTACGCGACCTGGGCGACGAAGACCCGGCCCTGGTTACCCGCCGCCTGCGCCAGGCGCAAATGCAACTGGTGGCCGCGCCCGGTTTCGCTGACCACATTCGTGAACCAGGCGAGTTGGCGTCATTACCGGTGCTGGGCGCCGCCGAGGCAGACCGGCTGGTGCACTTCCGCCTGCTCGGCCCCGATGGCAAGCAGCAGGAAATCGCCCTGGAGCCACGCTTGGCGATCGATGATTTCGTAGTACGTAATGCTGCTGTACGAGCCGGCCTGGGTTTCACTGCGTTGCCCAGCATGTTTTGTGAAGAAGAACTGGAGCGCGGCGAACTGGTGCGCCTGCTGCCAGACTGGTCGCTACCGGGTGGCTATCTGCAGGCGGTGTATCCCCATCGGCGTGGTTTGCTGCCTGCAGTGCGGGTGTGGATCGATCACCTGGCGGCATCATTCGAAGCCTGTGGAGAGCGGTATGTCTGAGCGAAAGATGAGCCAAGCCCAAGTGGCGGCGTTTTGCCTGAGCCTGCCGGGTGCGCGGGAAGACTACAAATGGGGCGGCATCCGGGTGTTCTCGGTGGCGGGCAACAAGATGTTCGCGGTACTCGACCTGGCCGGCGCAGGCTTGTCGTTCAAGGTGGCCGACGAGCTGTTTCTCGGCTATTGCGACCGCCCGGGGGTTCGGCCGGCACCATACCTGGCGCGGGCGAAGTGGGTCAGCATGGCACTGCCCTACCCAATGGGGCGTGATGAGCTGTGTGACTTATTGCAGCGCTCGCATCAGTTGGTGGTGCGACGCCTGCCCAAGCGGTTGCAGGTGGGGCTGGTCATGTGATCGACCTGTACCCGCGTAAAGGCCGGTACAGGTAAACCTCAAGCAAAGGGCAGATAGCGCCCTTCAAAAAACAGCCAGTCGGCCCAGAACACTTGGTGCACCAGCACAATCCCCCAGCACACCAACTGGTACGAGACCTTGCGGGTCTTGTGTCGGAACAGCTGCTGCGCCAACAGCGCCCCCGGCCAGCCGCCCAGCAATTCACTGGCATGCAGCACTTTTTCCGGTGTGCGCCAGGCCTGGGTGCGCGCCTGCTGTTTATCCTGCCAGTACAGCAACAGGCTGATCAGGCTCATCGCCGGGTACAGCGCCAGCGGCCACCAGGCCTGGTCGTTCCAGGCCATGCGCGCCGCACCCAGGCCTGGCAACAGGCACAGCAGGCCTAACAGCAACAGCTTCAGGCGCACATTGCGCACGCCTTCGGCTCGTTGCCCGCGCAGTGCCTCAGCCATGTGCGGTCGACCAGTCAACCCAGCCAAACTGCCAGGTCGCCAAAATCAGCAGGCCGAACACGATACGGTACCAGGCGAATGCCGCGTAGCTATGGTTGGCAATGAATTTGAGCAACGCCCGTACGGCGATCATGGCGAAGATGAACGAAGTCACGAAGCCAATCGCAAACACCGGCAGGTCAGCGGGCTGGAACAGGTCGCGGTACTTGTAGCCCGAATACACCGCTGCACCGACCATGGTTGGCATTGCCAGGAAGAACGAGAACTCGGTCGCTGCCTTGCGCGACAGGCCAAACAGCAGGCCACCGATAATGGTCGAGCCGGAGCGTGACGTGCCCGGGATCATCGCCAGGCACTGGACAAAGCCGATTTTCAACGCATGGCTCCAGCGCATGTCGTCCACATGGTCCACCTGCACACGATGCTCGCGGCGCTCGGCCCAGAGCATGATGACGCCGCCGACCACCAGTGCCGTTGCCACGGTGATCGGGTTGAACAGGTACTCGTGAATCAGGTCGGCGAACAGCACGCCCAGGACCACCGCCGGCATGAACGCCAACAGCAGGTTGCCCGTGAAGCGGCGCGCCTTGGGCTGGCTGGTCAGGCCGAAGACCACTTCGAGAATCTTGCCGCGAAACTCCCACACCACCGCCAGGATCGCCGCCAGCTGGATGATGATATTGAAAGCCATGGCCCGTTCGCCGCCAAAACCGATCAGGTCGGCGACGATGATCTGGTGGCCGGTACTGGAGATCGGCAGAAACTCCGTCAACCCCTCGACCACGCCCAAGATGATTGCCTGGAAGGCAGTCCAAAAATCCATCATTCCCCCGATGGAGCGCTGCTCGTTGCAGGCCCCTTGTTCTTGATTTGCTTGTGATTGCCGCACGCGGCCCGGCTGTTTTACAGCGACTGTTGGGCGCAACGCCAGTAGAAAAGTTCACGCTTGTTAAAGGTTTCATCTTGCGCGGCCGAAATCCTAGCAGAGCGCCTTTGCAATCGCTTTACGCGACCTGCTGCAGACTATTACGAAGATAGCACTTAGCCATTAGTCGAGTGGGGGCTTGCTGCAAAGCATGCTTCGATGCACCTCAATAAAAAGAACAATGCGGGAGCTGGTGGATGAACACTCTGAGATCGATGTCGATCAGTCGTCGCCTGTGGCTGATCCTTGTAGTGGCGGTGGCCATGCTGGTGGTGCTGGGCCTGCTGATGCTGCGCCAGATCCACGGTGACCTGTACCAGGCCAAGGCAGAAAAGACCCGCCATGTGGTGCAGACCGCCGCCGGTGTGCTGGCCTATTACCAAGGCCTGGAGGCGGCCGGCACGCTCAGCCGCGAAGCCGCCCAGCAGCAAGCACTGCAAGTGGTGCGAGCGCTGCGCTACGACCACGACGACTATTTCTGGATCAACGACCTGGGGCCGACGATGATCATGCATCCGGCCAACCCCAAGCTCGACGGCCAGGACCTTTCCGCCATCCGGGACCCCGATGGCTTTGCCGTGTTCAACGAAATGGTCGCCCTGGCCCGCCAGCAGGGCGCCGGCCCCGTCAACTATCGCTGGCCCAAGCCCGGCGCCAGCGAGCCGGTCGCTAAAACCTCCTATATACAGCTGTTCAAACCGTGGGGCTGGATCATCGGTTCGGGCGTGTACGTCGATGACGTACAGGCCGAGTTCGCTCGCCAGCTACGCGACGCCTCGCTGGTCGGCGTGGGCATTGCCCTGTTGATGGCGCTGTTGGTCATGCTGATTGCCCGCAGCATCGCCCGCCCGTTGCAAGAAGCGGTGCAGGCGATGGGCAACATCGCCAGCGGCGAAAGCGACCTTACTCGACGGCTGGACACCCATGGCCGCGATGAAATCACCCACCTGGGCGAGCACTTCAACCGCTTCAACGGCAAGCTGCAAGGCGTGGTCGGCCAGCTGCAGGGGGCGGCCCATGCGCTGGCCCAGTCCGCTGGGCACGTCGGCGACAATGCGGGCGCCGCACAACAACACAGCGCCCAGCAATCGCTGCAGATGGACCAGGTGGCCACGGCGGTGAATGAGGTGACCTACGCCGTGCAGGACGTGGCCAAGACTGCCGAACAAGCCGCCGGGGAAATGCGCACCGCACAGCAGCAGGTGACGCACGGCCAGCAGGCCATTCACGGCAGCCTGGCGCAAATCGATCGGCTGTCGCTGACCATCGAGCAGGCCGTGCAGGTAATCCGCGACCTGGCCGGGCACAGTACACGCATTGGCGGCGTGCTGGAGGTGATTCGCTCCATTGCCGAGCAGACCAACCTGCTGGCGCTGAACGCGGCCATCGAGGCAGCACGGGCCGGCGAGCAAGGCCGCGGTTTTGCCGTGGTCGCCGACGAGGTGCGCCTGCTGGCCCAGCGCACGGCGCAGTCAACGGCCGAAATCCACACCATGATCGAGCACCTGCAAAGCCAGTCGGATGCTGCGGTCAAGGCCATCGACACCAGCAGCGAGGCGTCACGCCAGACCGTCGAGCAAGCCCGCGAGGCCGGAGCAAGCCTGGACGCCATCAACCAGGCACTGAACAACCTCACTGCATTGAATGCATCCATCGCCAGTGCCACCCTGCAGCAGGCGCATGTGGTCGAAGAAATCAACCGCAACGTGCTGGACACCGCAGGGCTGTCCCAGCAGACCGCTGATGCGGCGCGGCAGTCCAGCGATGCCGGGATGGCGTTGGGGCAGTTGAGCGAGGAATTGGAGCAGTTACTGCGGCAGTTTCGAGTATAGCGATAGAACGCAGCGCAGCCCTTGTGGGAGCCTTGTGCCGCGAAAGGCCGGCAATCTATGCGTTAACGCCGTAATCCTGGGGCCGCTTTGCGGCCCTTTCGCGACGCAAGGCCGCTCCCTCACGGCCCTACACCTTCCCCGGCCGACCCGTTACAATCGCGCCCCTTCCCCGATAGTCTCTCCAAGGATCGCCGATGTCCGGCCTTGAACTCATCGCCGCCGTCCTCGGCGTCACCGCTGTCTGGCTCACGGTCAAGCAGAACGCCTGGTGCTGGCCGATCGGTCTGGTCATGGTGCTGATCTACGGCTGGCTGTTCTACGAGGTAAAGCTGTACTCGGGCATGCTGCTGCAAGTGGCCTACGCCATCCTGCAACTGTACGGCTGGTGGCAGTGGAAGCGCCCCGAGCACGCAGAAGAAGCCCGCCAGGTCTCCCGCCTGCAACGCCCGGCGCTGTTCACCGGCCTGGCCGCCGGGGTGCTGCTGAGCGCCGCCCTGGGCGCGGCCATGGCCAATTGGACCGATGCTGCCCTGCCCTGGCTGGACGCCACCCTGACCGGCTTCAGCCTGGTGGCGCAACTGTGGATGGCACAGAAACGCCTGCAGTGCTGGCCATTGTGGGTGGTGGTCGACATCATCTATGTAGGCCAATACCTGCACCAGCAGCTGTATTTCACCGCAGGCTTCTTCGCCGTACTCACCCTGATTGCCCTGCGCGGCTGGCTGGAATGGCGCCGTGACCCGGCATTGGTGCAGCCATGAACGCAGAGCAGGCCATGAAGGTACTGGTGCTATGCGGCCCCGAGTCCAGCGGCAAAAGCTGGCTTGGCGGGGTGATCCAGGCGCATTTCGGTGGCGTGGTAGTGGCCGAGTACGTGCGCCATTTCATCGACCAGGAACGCCGCGATACCTGCTACGCCGACATTCCCGCCATCGCCCGCGGGCAACTGGCCTGGGAAGACCGGGCACGCGAGCAGGCACCGCCGCTGCTGATTCTGGACACCCACCTGCTCAGCAATATGCTCTGGAGCCAAGCGCTGTTCGATGACTGCCCGACCTGGCTTGAACAGGCACTGCTGGTGCGGCGTTACGACCTGCACCTGTTGCTTAGCCCGCAAGGGGTGGATTGGGTTGGCGATGGCCAGCGTTGCCAGCCCGACCTTGGCGACCGCCAACGCTTTTTCGACGACAGCCTGGCCTGGCTGAAGCGGCACAATCAGCCGCACCAGATACTTGAGGGCAATTGGCCGCAGCGCCAATTGCTGGCCTTGCAAGCAGTTGCTACGCTGCTTGATAGCGATACGCCAGCCTGCCCGACCGAGTGTTAAGCCCCTGACACACTCCGTTGGGGCAAAGCCCCCGAAATTGCGGGGCTTTCCCCCGCTTCGGGCACAGTGTCAAGCTCATGAAACACCCTTGCAAAAACCCTTCCAATCAAGGCCACTGCTGGCTTGCCTAGCAACGCTTGCGGCCGGCTGTTTCATCACTGAGACAGAATACGCCGCAGTTTGTTAGCCATCCAGGCTAACCGCTTGATCTGCAAACGCTTCTCAAAAACGGCACACCTTCTGCTCTGTTGTTCGCATCGCTGAACAGGGCCAGCGCTCAAAGAAGGAGTTGCCGTCGTGAGGAAAAGAGACAAACGCCTCCATCACCTGCTGTTGGTAGGTTGCGTATTGGGGTCATTGAGCCTGACGGCCCAAGCGGACAACGGGATCATCATCATCAAGCGCGACGTGCAGGTACGCAACGCGACGATCCCTCCCCTGATCCCAGACCCAAGCCCTACCACGGTCAACGCCAACCCTTCTGCCTACGTGCTCAAGCAAACCAACGAACTGAGTGATGGCGACTTCGCCAGCATCAGCAGCGGCGCAGGCATCAGCAACATGATCACCCAGCAGACCAACAACCTGGGCGGTAACCTCGGTAACCAGAACCAATTACCCAATCTGTCGGGCGGGCGCGGCACCGGTGGCTCAGGTAACGGCATCGCCAACATGGTCAACTCAAGTGTGCAGCGTGGCCTCGCGCCGCTGCAGATCCTGACCGGCGGGGGCAAGTGAGATGAAGCACATGCTGCTGATTCTGGCCGCCCTGTGCAGCGCACCGGCCTTCGCGCAATCCTTGGTTCCAGTCATCAACAACGCCGACATCGACAGCTCCGGTAGCCGCTATCAGGGCAACCTGTCGGTCAACCAGGCCGCTGGCGACAAGCAGCAACAGGTCAATGCGCGCGCCATCGCCGTCGGCCCTGAAGCAAACGCCAGCACGCAGATCCGCCAACGCCTGAACACCCCCGCCGACCCCGCGATGGATGCCCGCTCGACCATCCAGGGCAACGCCTTCAGCAACGGCAGTGGCGCCCTGGGGGTCAACCAGAGCGCCGGCGCCAACACCCAGCAAGCCAACGCACTGAGCATCAGTATTGGTGCGCAGCCGCAAAGCATCGACGACAGCGTCCTCATGCAACAGAACGTGGCGCTGATCAACAACTCCGGAGCAACTGACATTCCAGCCGGCTATCGCCAGGTCACCACCAGTGATCAGGCCTTCACCGGTAGCCGTGGCGTGATCCAGTTGAACCAGAGTGCCGGGGTGGGAAACCGCATGGCCAACACCTTGAGCATCCGGGTCGCGGATTGACCCTTCAGTTAAGAACGACACTTAACCTAATAGAGTACGGAGAATCACCATGAAACCCTCGATGGCAATCAAGCCTCTGGTTTTCGCAATTGCTGCGGTCATGGCTGTTGCTGTACAAGCTGGGCAAAACGATCGGCGTAATGACCACCATAACGGCCACCATAACAATGGTCAGCACACGCCTCCACCCACCAAAATCCCTGTGTATGCAACGGCCAATGCCTGGGATACCCAATCCAGCACCGATAACCGCATCACCAACCAAGGCACCATCAACGAAGCCGAGATGAGTGACTCTGGCACAGGCTCCAGCGGCAACGTCGGCATCAACGTGGCGGCTGGTAACGGTAACCAGCAGGATAACGCCGCGGCCATTGCCAACGCCGGCTCCGAGTCGAGCCTGGACAACAGCTTCGTGTTCGGCATGGCCAACGCCACCGCCGACGTCGAGCAAACCAGCAGAAACAACCGGGTCGACAATTACTCGACCCAGTCTTCGGCTGTGATGAGCGGCTCGGCCAGCGGGGCTGAGGGCAACATCGGCATCAACATCGCCGGCGGCGACCTCAACCAGCAGAAAAACACCATGGCCATCGCCAACACCGGCGCCCCACTGGGTAACGCCACCGCCACCGCTTCGGCCAATCAGGACGGGCCAGGCCTGACGGTAAACAACGGCGCCGACCGCACCTACCGTGTGGATACGATCACCATCACCACCTCGGCCAGCGGCTCGAGCTCGCGTGATGGCACGTTCAACTCGACCGACGACCGCAGCTCGTCGTCGAGCTTCAGCGTGGCCGGCGCGCAAAGCGCCAGCTCCAGCGGCTCCAGTGGCTGGAATTCCAGCGGTTCGAGCAGCTCGAACGCCAGCGGCTCCAACAACTCCAGCGCCAGTGGCTCCAACAGCTGGGGCCTGAACGGCTCAGCCAGCGGCAGCAACAGCTCGTCGAGCAGCGCCAACCTCAACGCATCGCTGGATGCAGCAGCCAACGCTACCCGCACCCTCACCACCGATGATGGCCGTCGCGAGCGCACCCGCTCCAGCACCTTCGACGGTTCGTTGAATGCATCGCTGGATGTCTCGGTCGACAAGTCGCACGAAAGTGCCTACGACTCGTCGTTCGAGAAAGCCTTCGACTCCAACTACGACAAGTCGCATCAATCGTCGTACGACAAGTCCAAGGATTCTTCGTACACCAAGTCTCACGATTCTTCGTACGAGAATGCTTCGGCGTCTGACTTCTCGAAGTCTGGCGAAAAATCGAAACAATCCTCGAACGACGTGTCGAAGAGCTACAGCGAAAGCAGTGCTTACGACTTGAGCAATACCGTGTCCTTCCAAGTGCTGACCCCGACCGGCTGGGCCAACCCTGTTACCAACACTGCAACCCTTAGCGGTTCGGTGAACGGTGGCAGCGGCAACCTGGGCGTGAACGTGGCAGCCGGTGTGGGCAACCAGCAGAGCAACTCGCTGGCCATCTCCAACACCTCGTTCTGACCGTTGTGCTTGAGGCCCCCTTCGGGGGGCCTTTCTTCAACAGAACCGGAAGGCATCCGATCATGCGCATTATCGCCCTGGCGTTTCTGCTGTGCCTGGCCAGCGTGAGCGAAGCTGCACAAATGCCGCTGTCCGTCCTGCCGGGCGGTGCTGTGGTGTTCAAACCAATCCAGAGCGTTCGCGAGCGCAAGTTCGCCGACCTGGTGCAACAAAAGACCGACTTCAGCTGCGGCGCCGCTGCGCTGGCGACCATCCTGCGCCAGGCCTACTGGCTGGATGTGGACGAACACCAGATCATCGAAGGCATGCTGGCCCACGCCGACCAGGACCTGGTGCGCACACAAGGCTTCTCGATGCTCGACATGAAACGCTACGTCGAGAGCCTAGGGATGCGTGCCCGCGGTTACCGGGTGGCCCCCGACACCCTGCACAGCGTGCGCATTCCGGTCGTGGTGCTGATGGATGTGCGCGGCTACAAGCACTTCGTGGTCATGCAGAAGGTCGACAAAGGCTGGGTGTACGTCGGTGACCCGGTGCTGGGCCACAGGCGCTACAAGATCGACGATTTCCTCAAAGGCTGGAACGGCATCATCTTCGCCGTGATCGGCCAAGGTTACGACAAGAACAACGTCCTGCTCGACCCGCCCCTGCCACTGACCGCCAAGGGCCGGGTGAACAACTTCACCCCAGTGAAGGACACCGAGCTACTGGACTTCGGCTTCATCAAAAGCGACTTCTTCTAACGACTGTTCTAATGACAAGGAGCATGATGCTCCAGGGAGCATTTCATGAAGACTTCATTGTGGCTGGCCATGGCCTGCCTGGCAGCCAGCTTGCCCAGCCACGCAGAGGCGTTCAAACCCATCGAACTGAAGGACCAGGAGCTGGCGAACCTGCGCGGCCGTTACGTGATGCCCGGACGAATCGTGAGCTTCGGCATCGTCATGTCCAGCACCTGGCAAAATGCCAAGGGCGATGTGATCGGGGCAACGTCAACGCTGCAGGTTCAGCAGTCGACCATCAAGCCTCAGTTCTATGTCTCGATGATTGATGAAAAAGGCACCGGCACGGCACCGAGCGGTGCTTCCGCCGCCGGGACTGGCGTGGTCACAGGTGGCAACGGCCTTGCCACCACCGAGGGTGTGACCCAGGTGGTACGCGCGGCCGGCGACAACAATGCCGCCTACAACAACGTCGACATCAACGTGACCAAGGCCAACCAGGCTCCCGCCATACAACAGCAAGGGCAGGTACTGGCCGCCGGCCAGACCCTGGTTGGGGAGAACGGCGCTGGTGCGCTCAGTGTGTCTTCCAGCGGTGTGGGCGTGCAACTCAACATCAATGCCAGCAATAACCAAGGCAGCAGCATGCAGCGGCTGGCCCAAGGCGGCCTGATGCAGAACTCGACACTGCTCGGCAACGGCAACCTGGTCAGCAACGTCACATCATTGAATGTCGTGATGCGTGAGAGTGTGCCGACCGCGGCTTCGCTCAACGGCAGCCTTGACCAGCTCAAAGGTCTTCGCACCTTCGGATACTGATCTACGCTCAGTCTCATCAAAAGTAGTTGGAAGGGACGGCAACTCCATGTACCGATCTTTTACGCTTAGAGCTTTTGTGTGTTTCGCTACCCTGGCCCCCGCCACAGCACTTTACGCAGCCGCCGACCCTCAGGTCGAAGCGCTGAAACAGGAACTGATCGAACTCAAACGTCGGTACGAGGCACAGCAACAGGCACTGATGGTGCTGGAGCAACGCGTGCGCCAGGTTGAGGAGGCCCCTGCAGCGGCGCCGCCCAAACGCCTGGTCAAGTCCCCCGCCGAGGGGGTGAAGGGTGCGCAGACTGTCGCTTCTGGCACGCCTGGCACCACTGGTAGCTCGTACGGGCAGGCGCTGACGGCCGATTCCGAACCGGCGCAAAGCGTTTCCAACCTCTATGACGAAGCCAGCGGGTTCTTTGGCGGCGGCAAGTTCAGCTTCGAAACAGGCGTCACGTATACCCATTACGATACCCGGGCGCTTACGCTCAATGGCTTCCTGGCGCTGGACTCGATCTTTCTGGGCAGCATCAACCTTGACCGGATCAAGGCCGACAACTGGACCCTGGACATGACTGCGCGCTACAACCTGGCGCAGCGTTGGCAGTTCGATATCAACGTGCCCGTGGTGTACCGCGAGTCCACCTACTCGTCTGGCGGCGCCGGTGGCGCCGGGGCCAGTACCTCCGATGCAACCGTCACTCGCGACCCGGAAATTGGCGATGTCAACGTTGGAGTGGCCTACAAGTTCCTCGACGAGGACGAAACCTGGCCTGACGCCGTCGCCACCCTGCGGGTCAAGGCGCCGACCGGCAAGGACCCGTATGGCATCAAGCTGCGCGAGGTAGACGGCAACAGCAACCTGTCGGTGCCGGAAAGCCTGCCCACCGGCAACGGTGTATGGTCGATCACACCGGGTATCTCGCTGGTCAAGACCTTCGACCCGGCTGTGCTGTTCGGCAGCCTGTCCTACACCTACAACATGCAGGACTCGTTCAGCGACATCAGCCCGCAGGTCAACAGCAAGGTGCCGGGTGACGTCAAGCTCGGCGACTCGTGGCAGATCGGCGGCGGTATCGCCTTTGCCCTGAACGAGAAGATGAGCATGTCGTTCTCGGTGTCCGACCAGTTCGCCCGCAAGAGCAAGATCAAACCCGATGGCGGTGACTGGCAATCGATCTCCAACAGTGACTACAACGCCGCCAACTTCAACATCGGCCTGACCTTCGCCGCCACCAACAACCTGACCATCGTGCCCAACCTGTCCATTGGTCTGACCGACGATGCCCCAGACTTCTCCTTCAGCCTGAAATTCCCTTACTACTTCTGAGACTTGCCATCGGCCGAGCCCGTGCGAACGGGCCCGGCTTTTGGTTACCAGCCTTGTAACCGCCCGCCTTCCCTGCCCCGGCCTGTTATCATCAAGCACAGATGCATGACGATTTAATGGCAAAAGGGAAGTTTTTGTGAAGAACCTGTCCGACCACCCACGCACCCGGCTTGCCGCTTTGGCAGCCTTGGTGTTGGTGATCCCACTGGGTACGCGCGCCATGCTGGGTTGGTCCAACCCGCTCGGTTACCTGTCCGACCTCGCCCTCGGCAGCCTGCTGGTGCTGTTGCTGCACCGCCGGCCGTGGTGGCTGGCACTGCCCGTGCTGCTGGCCTGGGCGGCCCTGTGGGTAGCCTCGGCCGAACTCGTAAGCGCGGTGGGCCGGTTGCCCACCAGCGCCGACCTGACCTACCTGCTCGACCCGCAGTTCATGGAGAACTCCACCGGTGGCGGCCTGGCCCATGCCTGGCTGCCTTGGGTGCTGGGCAGTGCTCTGCTGGCCTGGCTGGCCTGTGCCTGGCGCAGCCGCGCACAGCGTAGCCAGCCACTGCCGCGCAAGGCCTGGGCCATCCCCGTACTGCTGTTTGGCGCCCACTGGGGCAGCCAGCAACTGGTACCTTCCGATGCCGACCAGTGGCGGCAATACAACCTCACCCACCAGCTGATGTCTGCCGGGGCTGGCAACCTGCAACGCCAGGTCGAAGGCTGGCTTGGCCGTACGCAACCCTTCACCCCGCTGGCCAGCAGCGGCTTGACCCAATCCGACCTGCATGGGCAAAGGCTGTTTACCGGCCCGGGAACTGCCCGCAACCTGCTGGTCATCACCATGGAAGGCATCCCCGGCGCTTACCTGCGGCCCAACCGCCAGGCGCTGAACAGTCGTTTCGACGAAGACCTGATGCCCAAGCTCAGCAAGTGGGCCGAGCGCGGCATGAACACCCCGGACTACGTGCTGCACACCCACCAGACCATCCGCGGCCTGTACGCGATGCTGTGCGGCGACTACGACAAGCTGGCCAATGGCACGCCCAAGGGCGTGGAGCTGCTGACCCAGAACGAGCGCAACCAGGCTTGCCTGCCAGCACAGTTGCGCCAGGCCGGTTTCACTACCCACTACCTGCAAGGCGCGGGCCTGCGCTTCATGGCCAAGGACCGCATCATGCCGCACATCGGTTTCGATTCGGTGCATGGCCTGGAATGGTTCCGCAACAAGAACTACCTGGACTTCCCATGGGGCAAGGATGACCGCGCCTTCTTCGAGGGTGCCCTGGGCTACGTCGGCCAGTTGCAGAAGCAGGACAAGCCATGGATGCTGACCCTGCTCACCGTGGGCACCCACCAGCCCTACTCGGCGCCGGCCGAGTACCTCGAGCGCTACGACACGCCGAAACAGGCAGCGGTCGCCTACCTGGACGACGCCGTCGGGGCATTTCTCGACAACCTCGAACGCCAGGGCGTACTCAAGGACACGCTGGTGGTGCTGACGTCCGACGAGTCCCATGGCATCGATGGCGTGCGCCTGGCTTCGTCCTGGGGCTTCAACCTTACCCTGGCGCCGGAGCAGGCCCAGCTACCGACCATCAAGCGCGGCACCTACGGCCACATCGACCTGGCCACCTCGTTGCTCGACTACTTCGCACTGCCCATTCCTGTCGCGCTTGGCGGTCGCTCGCTGTACCGTGACTACGACACCGGCCGCGAGATGATCTCCTACACCAACGGCATGCTGCGCTACCACAACGGCCAGGGCGTGTTCACCGAATGTGACTTCCAGCAGCGCTGCCGGCGTTATGCCAGCGAGGGCTTCATCGCCGACCAGGCCCGCTACCTTGGGCCAGGCGACAGCCTGCTGGGCCAGCAGATCGGCGCCCTGGCCGGGGTGCTCGACCAATCCCTGCTGCAAACCCCGCTCAACCTGCGCTACCAATTCGGCGGCCCTTCGCCGATCAAGTTGCGCAAGCGCATCCACGATGACTGGGCCGACAACCTGATTGGCGCACAGTACCTGGAAATGCCGGAAGGCTCGCACACCCGTGTGCGGGTCAAGGTACGCTCGCTAGACCCTAAACGTGCGGCCTATATCCAGCTCAAGGCCAAGCAGTTGGAGCAGGACGTACCCTTGGGCCTGCCACACGAGGTAAAGGTCACCGCCGACGAGCCGCTGGAGATGGAGTTCAGCTTCGACAACCCGACCGAGCGCAAGGCGTTTTCCTTCCATTTGCTGGGCTATGGCGGCGGCAAGGTGGAAGTCAGCGATTTCAGCGTGATCACCGCCCTGCCTGGCGAGGATGACGGCGCCGATGAGCTTGCCGAGGGGCATATCGCCCACTCGGGCTGAGCAAGGTACCGCTCATCGCCCGGCCACCGGTGCCTGTCGATTCGACCTGGGCGTGCTCGACTAAGGTGTGAATCCCCAGCGTGGAGACAGCACCATGAGCACTAGCGACAGCAGGCACCCGGTGGTTTCTCGCAGCCAGTGGCTGGCAGCTCGCCGGCAACTCTGGCTGCACGAAAAAGCCTTTACCCACCACCGCGACGCGCTGGCCGCAGCCCGTCGCGCCCTACCTTGGGTCAAAGTCGAACACGACTATCGTTTCAACGGGCCGGACGGCGAATTGAGCCTGGCCGACCTGTTCGCGGGTCGCAGCCAATTGCTGCTTTACCATTTCATGTTCGCCGAGGGCTGGAGCGAGGGCTGCCCCGGTTGTTCGTTCCTGGCTGACCATTTTGACGGTGCCAACTTGCACCTTGCACACCACGACGTGTCCCTGGTAGCGGTATCGCGGGCACCGTATGCCGAGTTCCAGGCGTTCCGTCGACGCATGGGCTGGCAGTTCCCGTGGTACTCGTCACACGGCAGCGGTTTCAACGAAGACTTTGGCGTAAGTGTCGGCAACGAGGGTGAACGGCAGTACAACTATGAGCCGTATGACGGCAGTGAAAGCGAGCTGCCTGGCTTGAGTGCGTTCTACCGCGAAGCGGACGGCAGCGTGTACCACACCTACTCAACCTACGCCCGCGGGCTGGACATCCTGGTCAATACCTACAACTTCCTCGACATTGCGCCACTGGGACGCAATGAAGGCGGGACCATGGACTGGGTGCGGCACCATGACCGCTATGAAGGGCAGCCAGACAAGGCACACTGCTGTCACAACTGATACAGGGGCCGCACGATGTCAGCCACGCACACCCAGCATCCCGCGCTCGACGATGAAGTCGATCACCGCCTGCAGCCCTTCGCCCTTCTTCAGGTTGCTGAAGGTCCAGGGCCGCTGCGGCCGCATGCGCTGGGTGTCGCGCTCCATCACTTCCAATGAAGCCCCTACATAAGGCGCCAAGTCGGTCTTGTTGATCACCAGGAAGTCCGACTTGGTAATGCCCGGCCCGCCCTTGCGGGGGATCTTTTCGCCCTCGGCCACGTCGATCACGTAGATGGTCAAGTCAGCCAGCTCCGGGCTGAACGTAGCGCTGAGGTTGTCACCGCCGCTTTCCACGAAGATGACTTCGAGGTTACCGAACTTGCGTGCCAGCGCTTCGACCGCCGCCAGGTTCATCGAAGCGTCTTCCCGAATAGCCGTATGTGGGCAGCCGCCGGTTTCCACGCCAACGATGCGCTCAGGCTCCAGGGCGCCGGCCTCGGTGAGGATGCGCTGGTCTTCCTTGGTGTAGATATCGTTGGTCACCACGGCAATCTGGTAGTGATCACGCATGGCCTTGCACAGCGCTTCCAGCAGCGCGGTCTTGCCAGAGCCGACCGGGCCGCCGACACCGACGCGCAGGGGTTGTTGATAGCTTTGCATGCAGGCAGTCCTCAGGAACGGAACAAACGGGTGTATTGGGTTTCGTGACGCGATGAAGCAATGGCCAGCAGTGGCAGGCCACCGCCGAGCTGGTCGTCGCCCAGGCCCAGTGCCTGGTCGAGCGCAGCGGGCAATTCGTTGCCGAGGTCGCGCAGCAAGGTCTGGGCAGCCTGCTGGCCGAACGGTACCAGCTTGACCCCGGCCATGACCGCGCCCTCCAGCCAGGCAAAACCATGGCCCAATGCCAATTGGCGCAGCGGGATGGCCCAGTGCGCGGCCAGCCAGGCCATGCCGCCCAGCTGGCTTAACTCAAGGCTGGCGCGCCAGGCCGGTGCCTGGCCCAATTGCCAGCCGTCGAGCAACCGCGCCAATGCCGCACCGCGCTGCTGTTCTTCCAGCCGCAGCTCGGCCGTTTCACGGTTGGCCAGCAAGAACCGGCTCCAATGGCCGAACGCTGCGGCATCTTCGGCCTGGCATGCGTGGTACAAGCGCGCCAGAACCGGCCAGTCGAGGCAAGCCAGGGTGTCGTGAACCTGCTCGCGTTGCCAGGCAACGAAGCCGTCCACGCCACGCACCCAGCCGGCCTCGACCGCCCACTCCAGGCCTTGCGAGTAGGTGAAGCCGCCCACCGGCAAGCCGGGGCTGGCCAGCTGCAGCAGGCGCAGCAACGCCAGGTCGCTGTTCATCAACCGGCCAGTACCAACGCGGCGCCGGCCAGCAGGCCACCGCCAAAAGCCTTTTGCAGGCCGCTGTGGCGGCGCAGCAGGCAACCGACCGCGAAGCCGGCCGCCAGCAGCAGACCGCTGACGGTGACGAAGCCAGCACTGAACTGCCAGAACGCGCTTGGCGTGGCTTCTACACCGTGGGCCCAGCCATGGAACAAGGCAAACACCGGCATGGCCATTGCCAGCAGCAACTGGCGGCTCGGCAGCAGCACCGCCCCGGCAGCCACCAGCAGCGACGCGGCAATCAGGGCTTCCATGCCCAGCACATCGCCGAACAGGTGCCCGCACACAGCGCCTGCGAACATTGCAGCCAGCGTAGCCAGGGGCAACGTCAGGCTGCGCCGAGTCAACGCGGCAAGCACCCCAGTGCCCAGCAGCATCAGCAAGTGATCGAGCCCGGTAAGCGGGTGCAACAGGCCGTCCTGCAGCGGGTTGCTGTCATGACCAGGGTGGGCAAAGGCTGGCAGCGCCAGCATCAGCAGAAACAGGGCGAAAGTCTTTTTCATCGGTTGCTCCAGGGCAGTTCAGGAATGGGCAGGCAGGCGTACGAACGGGTGATCGTGGCCATGAGCATGGCTGTGGCCATGGGGTGCACTTTGGTAAGCGCCCGCTTCCGGCTCGAACGGGGCCTGTTCGGCCTCGACCGTCAGGCCCAGGCCACGCAGCATGTCGTCCAGCACATGGTCGTGTTGAAAGCGCAGCAGGCCGGGTTCGATCTGCAGCGGCACATGGCGGTTGCCCAGGTGGTAGGCGGCGCGGGCCAACAAGTGCGGGTCGGCGCAGCGCACCGTGGACACTGCCTCGGGCGCCGCCAACACGCGGATCAGGTGGGTGCCATCGGCATCGGCCAGCAGTTCACCGCCGCGCAACAGGTGGCCGCGTTCGAGCATCAAGCCGGCCTCGCGGCCATCGTCCAGGGTTAACCGCAAACGACTCTTGATGCGACTGTCCACATCGAGGGTGACGGTGCCACTCACAGCAAGCGTGCCGGGGTCGCTGATACGGCGGGTCAAGACAATCATCGGTGCTCCTTCAGAACAGAAAGTAACGCTGGGCCAGCGGCAGTTCGCTGGCCGGCTCGCACACCAGCAGCTCACCATCGGCACGCACCTGGTAGGTCTGCGCATCGACTTCTATCAGGGGCTGCAGGGTGTTGTGGACCATGTCGGGCTTGCGTACCCGACGGCAGCCGTTGACCACGCCAATCAGGCTGCGCAGGTTCAGTTCCTCGGCCAGGCCACGGTCCATGGCAGCCTGGGGCAGAAAGGTCATGCGCGTGGCATGGCGTGCCGCGCCCAACGCGCCGAACATCGGCCGGTAGTGCACCGGCTGTGGCGTTGGAATGGAGCCGTTGATGTCGCCCATCGGCGCCGTGACAATCATCCCGCCCTTGAGCACCAGGGCCGGTTTGACCGCGAAGAAAGCCGGCGACCACAGCACCAGGTCGGCCAGCTTGCCCACCTCCACCGAGCCCACTTCGTGGCCGATGCCATGGGTGAGTGCCGGGTTGATGGTGTACTTGGCGATGTAGCGTTTGACCCGGAAGTTGTCGCTGTAATAGGTGTCCGGTGCCAGCGGCCCACGGCGTAGTTTCATCTGGTGCGCGACCTGCCAGGTGCGCAGCACCAGTTCGCCAACCCGGCCCATGGCCTGGGAGTCGGACGAGGTCATGGCAAAGGCGCCCATGTCGTGGAGGATGTCCTCGGCGGCGATGGTCTCGCGGCGGATGCGCGATTCGGCAAAGGCCACGTCCTCGGCGATGCTCGGGTCCAGGTGATGGCAGACCATGAGCATGTCCAGGTGCTCGTCCACGGTGTTGATCGTGTACGGCAGGGTCGGGTTGGTCGAGGACGG
Organism: Pseudomonas sp. NBRC 111140; assembly: GCF_001320885.1. Lineage (NCBI taxonomy): Bacteria > Pseudomonadati > Pseudomonadota > Gammaproteobacteria > Pseudomonadales > Pseudomonadaceae > Pseudomonas > Pseudomonas sp. NBRC 111140. Next base: position 22,765 of record NZ_BCBQ01000018.1, on the reverse strand, counting down.
CAGCACGTTGGCCTGCCCCGCCGCGCGGATGATGTCCGGTGCATGGCCGCCACCGGCCCCCTCGGTGTGAAAGGTGTGGATGGTGCGGTCGCCAATGGCCGCCAAGGTGTCTTCGATGCAGCCCGACTCATTGAGGGTGTCGGTGTGAATCGCGACCTGGATGTCCATTTCCTCGGCCACACCCAGGCAGCAGTCGATGGCCGCTGGCGTCGAGCCCCAGTCCTCGTGCAGCTTGAGGCCAACTGCACCGGCCGCGATCTGTTCTCGCAGCGCTTCAGGCCGCGAGGCGTTGCCCTTGCCGAGCAAACCGATGTTGATCGGCAGGCTGTCGGCGGCCTGCAGCATGCGCGCCAGGTACCAGGGGCCCGGCGTGCAAGTGGTGGCATTGGTGCCGGTGGCAGGCCCGGTGCCGCCGCCGATGAACGTGGTGACACCGCTGTTCAGGGCCTCGTCCACCTGCTGCGGGCAAATGAAGTGGATATGCGAGTCCACCCCACCGGCGGTGACGATCTTGCCCTCGGCCGCGATTACTTCGGTCCCCGGCCCGACCGGCACGTTCACCCCTGGCTGCACATCGGGGTTGCCGGCCTTGCCGATCACCGCGATGCGCCCGTGCTTGATACCGATGTCGGCTTTGACGATGCCCCAGTGGTCGATGATCAGGGCATTGGTCAGCACCAGGTCCATGGCCTCGGCAGCCAGCATCTGGCCCTGCCCCATGCCATCGCGGATGACCTTGCCGCCGCCGAACTTCACCTCTTCGCCATAAACCGTGAAGTCCTTCTCTACCTCAACCCACAACGCGGTATCGGCCAGACGCACGCGGTCGCCCACGGTAGGGCCGAACATGTCGGCATAGGCCTGGCGGGAAATACGGCTCATGCCCTGCCCTCCAGCGCGCCCATCACCTTGCCCTGAAAGCCGTACACCTCACGTTTTCCGGCATAGGCCACCAGTTGCACGGTGCGTGCCTGGCCCGGCTCGAAGCGCACGGCCGTGCCGGCCGGTATATCCAGGCGAAAGCCCAAGGTTGGCGCACGGTCGAACACCAGCGCCTCGTTGACTTCAAAGAAGTGGTAGTGCGAGCCGACCTGCACCGGTCGGTCACCATGGTTGGCCACCGTTGTAGTGACCGTTTCACGGCCACTGTTCAACTCGATGTCGCCTGCGGCGACCTGGACTTCACCTGGGATCATGCTGCCCTCATTGGTAGTTTCAGACGATGGGGTTATGTACGGACACTAGTTTGGTGCCATCCGGGAAGGTCGCTTCGACCTGCACGTCGTGGAGCATTTCGGCGATACCGGGCATCACCTGCTCACGGGTCAGCACCTCGCGCCCCAGGCTCATCAGCTCGGCGACCGTCCGGCCATCGCGGGCACCTTCGAGCACAGCGGCACTGATCAGCGCCACCGCTTCCGGGTAGTTGAGCTTCAGGCCACGGGCCAGGCGACGCTCGGCCAGCAGCGCGGCAGTGAACAGCAGCAGTTTGTCTTTCTCTCTCGGGGTAAGCTCCATGGGGCTCTCTCAGGTGGCCCAGATACGCGGTGGGCAGGCTGGCAGGCCGAGGATGGCCGGGCGCAGTACATGCCACAGGCGTTGCAGGGTGCGTTGCAGGTGTTGGTTGTCGTGGTCGAGCAGGCGGATCACCAGCAGCGACCCGAGCAGGGTCGCGCCAGCCGGGTTGCCCAGTTCGTCGAGCAATGAGCGGACCTGCTCCAGCACGGCCTGATCGGCCGGTGCGGCACAGAAGGTGGCAAGCAGCGGATGCCCGCCAAGCTTGTCCAGATGCCCGCCGGCGATACGCAGGCGCTCATGCAGGCCAACCTCGCCGGGCAGTTCGATGTGCAACAGGCTGTCCAGGGTGCCGTGGTCGAAACGCTCGTGCATGACCGGGCGGCCCAGGCACAGGGTTTCCCAGGCCAGCAGGCGGGCGCCCGGCTCAAGGCTGAAACGGCTGGCAAGGCTGGCGCGGGCGCCCGAGAAGAAGATGCTGTCCTGCGGCAACCACTCCAGGGTGCTGCCAGCGGCCAGGTGAAAGCGTTGGGTCAGCCGCGCGGTCGGGCCGATGCTGCGGTAGAACTTGCTGGCGCCGGGCATGGTCAGCAGCGCGTGGCTGCCCGGCTCCAGGTGAATGTTCAGCTCCAGGCGGTCGCCGGCGACGATGCCTCCCGGTGGGTGCAATACATAGACATGGCACGGCAAACCTTCGGGATAGAAAGGCCGCTGCACCAAAAGAGGTCCGAAATGTTTCCACGCACCAAGGCGGGTCACGTCGCCACGCTGGACAAAGCGCAGTTGCAAGTGAGCGCTCCAGCCCGCATCGCCTTGTTGTTGTTCGATCTGCTCCGCGAGCGACATCCTGCGGCCCCTGAAATACGTGGCCTGCTGGCCGTTTAGAGGGTACGGCGCGGGCGGCTGCTAGCGCGCACGGCCTGACCACTCGATCAAATTCGCAGGCTGGATATAGCAGGTTGCGGGCCAACTTCGCAGGTGAACGATGATGAAACTTTTGCCGCGACCGCTCTGGCATCGGGCATACAGGAGATGGCGCACAAAGCGGGGGCGCGCTTGGGCCCTGTTTCGGTGCTATACGTGCAGATGGGGCTGCTCTGCAGCCCAAACAATCAAAGCTCAGTAGTCGAAGCGGTCCACCGCACGCCGGCGCTCGTTGTCATCACGCCGGTCATAGATGGCCGTGGTCTGGATATTGGCATGGTGCGCCAGCTTCTGCGCGATCGACAGGTCGTGCTCTTCGATCACACGGGTAATGAACGCCCGGCGGAAGTCGTGCGGCATGATCTTCACCCCCACCTGCGCGCCGCGCTGGCGGGCGATGTAGTAGATCGCATGCTTGGTGATTCGCGCTCGGGTGATGTGGCTGCCACGACGGATGCGGTTGAACAGGAACGGGTCATCTTCCGCCCCGGCAGGCAGGTCCTGGCGGCGCAGGTCAAGCCAGGCTTGCAACTTCTCGAACGCCCACGGCGGTGCGTACTTGACCAACTGGTGGTTGCCCTTGCCCACCACCTGCAAGCTGCGCGCTTGGAAGTCGACCTGGTCGAGGTCGATGTCGACCGACTCCGACTTGCGCATGCCTGTGCCGTACAGCAAGGCAATGATCGCCGCGTCACGCACCCCCTGTGGCCTGGGGTCGGCCGCGCACACGTCCATCAACTCGCGAATCAGGCTGCGCCGCAGGTTGCGCCCTGGCGGCAGGCGGGTGCCCGTGGCCGGTTTGACCTCGCGAATGCGCAACAGCAGCTCATGGTCGATCAGGCCTTGGCGCCAGGCCTCGTTCATCACCCCGCGAATCGCGTTGACATACAGCGATGAGCTGTTGGGCGCGTAACCGTCGGCCCGCAGCGCCGCCACCAGCGCGATCACATGGCCGGGCTCGAGCCGATGCCAGGGCACATCGACGATGTTGCAGTCGACAAAGCCGAGCCGATCGGCGGCGTCCTGAAGGATGTAGCGCATGGTTTGCTGGCTGGATGGGGCCAGGCGGGCCATGTACTGCAGCAGCGGATTTTTCGAGAGGTCGGACAAAGCGTGAATCCTGTAGCGAAGCGTCAGCCGGGAGCAAACCGGCAAACCCTGAAGCAAGTCAAAACGACATACAAGCAAGTCCCAATGACCGCGAAACGCGCATGTCATTCGGACCCTGAGCAGTGCCATCACCTTGATATTCAAGGGCTTTGCAATTGGCACGGATCGTGATCTTACCCCAATTGAAGCCTACTGAACGAACCAAGGACCGCCCATGCTCGTGCAACCGATCGCTTCACGCCCACGCCAGGCCGTCTGGGGCCTGGGTTTTCGCCCGTTCTTCCTGGGGGGCAGTTTATTTGCGTTGGTCGCCTTGTTGTTGTGGGTCGGTGTACTGACCGGGGCGCTGGCCCCTGCCCCGCCGGGCGGCATGCTCGCCTGGCACCGCCACGAAATGCTTTACGGCTTCGCCGCTGCCGTTATCGCGGGTTTCCTGCTGACCGCCGTGCAGAACTGGAGTGGCATCCCTGGCTTGAGCGGGCGGGCGCTGCAGGGTGTGTTCCTGCTTTGGCTGCTGGGCCGGGCAAGTTGGTTCCTGCCGTTACCGGGTGGCTTGCTGGTGCTGATCGAAGGCAGCTTCCTTCCGCTGGTGGCGCTTAGCCTGGCGCGACCGATCGTGCAACGGCGCCTGCGCAACAATTACCCGATCGTCGGCCTGGTAATGTTGATCGCCGCCTGCCAGTGGCTAACCTTGGCCGGCTGGCTGCGCCAGGACGAACTGTGGCAACGCCGGGGCGTGTTTGCCGGGTTGTGGCTGGTGGCGGCGATGATGACCGTGCTCGGCGGCCGGGTCATTCCGTTCTTTACCCGCCGAGGCCTGGGCAACATGAGCGCGGCCCCTGCCCGCCCATGGCTGGACCGGGCCTGCTTGGTGTTCAGCGTGGCCGTACCTTTGGCGTTTGTCAGTGGCCTTGCCGATACACCGCGTGCCAGCCTGGCGGTGCTGTTCTTTGCACTGTTCACGCTGCACTCGGCCCGCCTGCTGCTGTGGCACGACCGTGGCCTGTGGCACGTACCGCTGCTGTGGTCGCTGCACCTGGCCTACGCCTGGATCGCCCTCGCCTGCCTGGGCATGGCACTGTGGCACGCCGGGGTGGAACTGAACCCTAGCCTGGTGACCCATGCCCTGACGGTCGGGGCCATGACCGGGCTGATCCTGGCCATGATGGCGCGGGTCAGCCTGGGCCACACCGGCAGGCCATTGCAGGTGCCAACCAGCATGGCTTGGGCTTTTGCCCTGATGCAACTGGCGACCTTGGCGCGGGTGGTTCTGCCGCTGTTCTCATCGCTGGGGGTTAGCCTTTCGGCACTGTGCTGGTGCCTGGCACTGCTGCTATTCCTGCGCCATTATCTCCCCATCCTGTTGCAGCCGAGGACAGACGGCATGCCGGGCTAACGGGCTCGCCGAGATGGGCCAGTCGTTAACGTCAATCGCTTGTAGCCGCGTAGATGAATTCACCTACCTTCTCACCAAGCACTTCCCTCTCGAGGCCGCCAACAGCCCCTTCAGCTCCGACCCGTAGAACCCCACACACTGGAACGCTGATGCCGCCAGCCCCAACCGCAAAAGCCGCGCATAACGTACCGGCGGCCAATCCAGCGCCAGTGGAAACGAGCGCACTTAACCCAAGGCTTCCGGCAAAACTAACTGCCTCTGTCATTCGGATTTTTTTGCACACCTGCGTCTCACCGGCCCGGCAAACCTTCTGAATGTTCATGCAAGACGAAGTACCTCCGAGCCCAATTGCAGCATGCCCACCCTCTTTAAGGTACTTACCGAGCCGCGCCACCTTATCCAAATGCGTCGCATACCCCGCAATCTGCCCCGGGCCTCCCGCTTTCGACCAATGGTGCACCAGGCACTTGGTCGAAATATTCAAACGATTCTTCAGCCGTTCATAGCGCCCCAGATTCAACTGCTTGTTAAGGAATGCCGCCTTCAGCTGATCATCCAACTGCTGGAGTAACTGCCGGCGTTCGGCAAAGAAAGCCGGGCTGGAGTTGATGTGCAATTGCTCGATACGCATCAATGTATGACTGACCCGCTCCAAGCCTTGATCCAGCTTGTCCCTCCCCACGCCCATGGACAGGCTGGCGTTGCCGAGCAAACCGGCGATATCGGCCTGGTGCTGCATCATGAAGTCCGCTTCAGCGAAATCGAGCACCTTCAGCGCGCACCGCGCGTGCTGTGCAGCTGCCATCAGTTCTCGCTCCTCGCGCGCGCAGGCATGTTCGTTGTCAGGGTCACCCATGACGAAGATTTCACCTGCCTTGAACCCTTGTTCGAACGTCGGGTTGAGCCGCTGTAACAGGGAAATCGGCAGCGTGGCAGCGTGCTCGGCCAGTTGCAGCAGCACCTGGGGGAACGACATGCGTCGAGGAACCACGTAAAAGCCAGGCTCCAGCGTACCAGGCAATGCGTCGACTGCCTGACCTTGTCCTTCCAGATTGGCTCGCATAAACAAACTCCCTGTGCATGGTCCAGGTTGGAAAACCTAACATCAGCAAGGGAGTTGTAATCGTCACCCGTTGAAATTCAGATACGTCCTACAAGTCAGTCGGATTGCGAGTGATCGCCCAAGGCAAGAAACCGCTAGACGATAACCGCCGGCCACCACCCAGGGAACATCTGCTGAACCCTGGGCTCAGCGAAACGTTCGTCAATAAGCACCAACACCCCGCGGTCCTGGTCGCCACGGATAACCCGGCCAGCCGCCTGGATCACCTTGCGCACGCCCGGGTAGAGATAGGCATAGTCGAACCCCGCGCCAAACTGCCGCCCAAGGCGCTGCTTGAACTGTTCGTTGACCGGGTTGACCTGGGGCAACCCCAAGGTGGCGACAAACGCGCCGATCAACCGCGTGCCTGGCAAGTCCACCCCTTCGCCGAAAGCACCGCCCAATACGGCGAAGCCCACACCTCGGCCATCGGTGACAAAGCGATCGAGGAATGCCTGGCGGGCCGCCTCGTCCATGCCCGGTTCCTGAGCCCACAGTGGAATCTGGCCATGCTGCTCGGCCAACAGCCGGGCCACCTGTTGCAGGTACTCGAAACTGCTGAAGAACGCCAGGTAGTTGCCCGGCATGCGCTCATACTGTCGGGCAATCAGCTCGACGATAGGTGCCAGGGAGGCTTGGCGCTGCTGGTAGCGGGTGGACACCTGGCTGGCAATGCGTACTTCCAGCTGTTCGGCGCGAAACGGCGCGGACACTTCGAGCCAGGCGGTGTCAGCGGGCATCCCTAGCAGGTCGCTGTAGAAGTGCCGTGGGCTCAACGTGGCGGAAAACAGCGTCACACTGCGCGCCGCCTGCATACGTGGGGCCAGCAGGCGCGCCGGGGTGACGTTGCGCAGGCACAGTGTGGCCAGCCGCCGTTTGCGCGGGCCCTGGCGCTGGCTGATGTCGAACAGGAAGTGCTCATCGAACAGTTCGGCAACCCGGCTGAACTGCAAGGCCTGATAGAAGAACTGCAATACCTGCGGGTCCACGTGTGCCGGCGCTTGGTTCATTTGCTCCTGAATCAGCCCGATGCACTGCTGCAAAGCACGCAACAGCCCGTCGGGCAGCGACTCGCTGGCGTGGTACGGCGCACGCTGCTCTTTATACAGCGCGTTCCAGTACCGGTTTAGGCGGTCCAGCGCACTGACCAGCCCGGGCGGTTTGCTCTGGCGCAAGGCCAGCAGTTGCCCTTGGTCAAGGCTGGCGCTGTACATGCCGCGCCCACGCTCGACCAGGTTGTGCGCTTCGTCCACCAGCACCGCTACGCGCCACTGGTTGAGCTGGGTCAGCCCAAACAGCAAGGCATGCGCGTCGAAGTAGTAGTTGTAGTCGGCAACCAGCACGTCGGCCCAGCGCGCCATCTCCTGGCCCAGGTAGTACGGGCATACCTGGTGTGCCAACGCCACTTCGCGCAGGTTGGCGCGGTCGAGCAACGGCTGTGCGGCCGCAGCCTCGCGTGCTGCCGCCAAACGGCCGTAGAAACCCGCAGCCAATGGGCAGGATTCGCCATGGCAAGCCTTGTCCGGGTACTCACAGGCTTTGTCGCGGGCGATCAACTCCAGTGTGCGCAAGGCAGGTTGCGGCGTGGCATCGGTGATCTGACGGATGGCGTCCAGGGCCAACGCCCGGCCTGGGGTCTTGGCGGTGAGGAAGAACAGTTTGTCCAGCTGTTGCGGCACCATTGCCTTCAGTAGCGGGAACAAGGTGCCTAGGGTCTTGCCAATGCCAGTGCTGGCCTGGGCCATCAGGCAACGGCCGGTGCTCACCGCCTTGTACAAGGTTTCAGCCAGCTGCCGTTGGCCCTGGCGGAATTGTGGATAGGGGAAGCTCAGTGCCTGCAGGCCTTGATCACGATCACCCAGGCGTCGATGCTGATAGTGGGCCCAGCCGAGAAAGCGCTGGCATTGGATTTCGAAGAACTCCCGCAACTCGGCAGCCGTGTAGTGCTCGCTGAACAACGTTTGGCCATCGCTGTCCACGTCCAGGTACACCAGCGCCACCTCGATGCTCGGCAGTTGGCGTGCCTGGCACATCAGCCAGCCATAGACCTTGGCCTGTGCCCAGTGCAACTGGCGGTGATTGGCCGGCTGACGCGCCAGGTCGCCTCGGTGCGTCTTGATCTCTTCCAGGCGATTGCTGCCAGGGTCATAACCGTCTGCGCGGCCCCGCACCTTGAGGGTTTCGAATTGGCCTTCGAGGGTGATTTCGGACTCGTAGCCCGCAGCTCGCCGGGCCACTACCCGCTGATGCCCTTCAATGCCTTCCTGGGCGGTGGGCGACGGCGTGAAACGCAGGTCCAGGTCACCGACCTTGGCGCTGAACTCGCACAAGGCACGCACTGCCACGCTGTAGCTCAAGGCGTTTCGCTCCAGCGCACATGGCACACCGCGACGGGCAGGCCGTGTTGCCTGCAGAACTCCAGCCAGCGCAGTTGGTTGTCCTGCAGACGGTCACCGGGCCCCTTGACCTCGACCATGCGATAACGGCCCTGCTCGGGCCAGAACTGGATCAGGTCCGGCATGCCGGCGCGGTTGCTGCGAATGTCCTGCAGCAGGCGCAGAAAGCACTGCTTCAGTTGGGCGGCCGGCAGGCAAGCCAAAGCCTGTTGCAGCAGGTCTTCGCTGAGCATGGACCAGAACACGAACGGCGACTGCAGGCCCTGCTTGCCCTTGTAGCAGTCGAGAATCGCCTGGTGATGGCTGCCGTCATCGAGCCGCCCGAGGCAGCGCTGGAACAGTGCACTGCGCCGTTGCTGGAAGTCGCTGTCGTGCAGGTCCTGTGGCGCAGCCTGGAACGGGTTGAAGAATGCGCCGGGCACCGGGGCGAAGATGGCCTCCCAGCACAACAGGCCAAACAGGCTGTTGAACAACGTGTTCTCCACATAATGTGCCTGCCCCCCCTCTAGCGCCAGGTGCTGACGCACGGCTTCTTCCACGCCCAGTGCCGCGTGCTCGCGGGGCAGTTCAAGTTCGATCAGCTCCAGCGGCGCGACACGCTGGCGCCGCTGTGGCGGGCCGCCAAGCTTGCGCGCCAGGCGTGGCAGCATGCGTTCCAGGGCCTGCACTTCCAGCGCATTGGCCGGTGCCGCAGCCAGCTGTAGCGCCAGTGCATGGGCCTGGGGCCACTGTTCGCTGCGCTCCAGCACCCGCACCTGGCGAATGCGTGCCTGGGCATGGTCGCACTGCGCGTACACGGCCATGGCCAGATCCCAGTCACCCTGGCGCTCGCATTGTTGGCCCAAGGCGAATTGCAGCCGCGCATGGCGCCGGGCCAGCCAAGGGTTTTCACTGTTCAGCCCTTGCAGGGTCGCGAGGATCGACACTGGGTCGCCACCCTGCTCCAGGCGCTCGGCGCACTGGTGCAACGCCATGGCCAGGTCGAGCTCGTCACGCCGTTGCAAGGCTCGGGAATCGCTGCTGAACGGCACCTGCTCGTAGCGCAGCAGGCCAAGGTCGGCGAGGACGAAGTCTGACCAGTCCTGGTACAGGTTGCCGAAGAACAACAAACGCACCCGGTCGCACAGAGGCTGCAAGCACCACTGAAGGATGCGCACCTCGCTGTCGGGAAACCATTCGGCCAAAGGCCGGGCCGCCAGCTCCAGTGGCTTCAGCTGTGCCAACAGCTCATGCTTGGCGGCACGCGGGCGGCTCAGTTGTCGGGCGAAACAACGGGCCAGTTCGTCCTTGCGTAGCAAGGCGAACAGCTGCTCCAGTTCCAGTTGCTCGGGTTCCCGCACCCAGCCCAGGGCCTGCAATGGCTGCAGCGCCAGCGCAGTGTCGCCGATTTCGGCGTAGTCGAGCCGGTCGCTGCGAAACAACTCGCCTTTGCGCATGACCATACGCACCATCAAGGCTTGGGCTGGTGCTTGCAGTTGGCTGAATGCGCGGATGAAAGCCAGTTCCTGGTCATCGAGCAGGTCCTGGTAGCGCTGTTCGACCCACAGCACAACCTGGCGGAAGTTGTACAGGTAGTAGAACGGGTCGTCGACGGAATGGGCGATCACGGGCTAAGGTCAGTTTGTGGTAACAGGCACTGGTTATACATACAGACAAGCATGCCTGACAAGCGCCGTGGGTCAGCTCGATGGTGCTTTGTGTAGGAGCGGCCTTGTGTCGCGATGGGCTGCGCAGCAGCCCCCGGATATCGAGAACAACGCCAATATCACTGAGGCCGCTTGGCGGCCCTTTCGCGACACAAGGCCGCTCCTACAGGGGTTGCGTGACGTATCAAACTACTTGGTTGCTGGAACCATCCCCTCTGCCTCGACCTTGGCACTGCCGATCGGCGCCTGCAGCAGCAGGAAGTACGCCACTGCCGAGCACAACGCCACCACCGCGCTGATCATGAACGCCGTGGTGAACGAGCCCGAATACTGGATGCTGAACCCGGTCACGATCGGTGCCACGGAACCGGCGATGTAACCACCAAAGTTCTGGATCGAGCCAAACGACGCCACGCGCTGGCTGTCGACAATGGTGTTGACGATCATCCAGGCGGTGGCACTGGCCATGTTGATGCTGAACAGCGCCAGGCACAGCAGGATGATGCAGCCGGTCAGGCCGGTGACGAAGGACAGGGGCAAGGTGAACAGCGCGGCCAGCACCAGGCCGGTGATGACACTGAACTTGCGGCCACCCAGCACGCTCATGCCACGCTTTACCAGCCAGTCACAGAAGCGCCCGGCAACGATGGTACCCGCGGCACCAAAACCGTAGGCCAGCGACACGACCCAGGCGGTCTTGTACAGGTCCAGCCCATGTTCACGCTCGAAGTAGCCTGGCAGCCAGGTCAGGTGCAACCAGAGCATGTAGATCACCCCCATGAAACCCAGCACCGCGCCCCAGGTACTGCGGTGCTTGAACAGGTCGAGCCAGCCGGCGAAGTAGGATGCCTTCGGCGTGGCTGCAGCGGTTACCGGCGCCTGGTGCTCGCCCGGCAATGGCTTGCCTTCGGCCGCAAGCTCTGCCAGGTAACGGGCCTTGCTCTTGTAGAAGGTCAGCCAGCACACCGCCAGTACCACGCCGATCACACCGGTAATGATGAACATGCCGCGCCAGCCGAAGTTGACCATGAACAGCGTCAGCAAGGGTGGCGCCAGGCATGGGCCCAGGCACGTCGACGACCAGACCACGCCGGTCGGGGTGCCGCGTTCGTTGGCGTCGAACCACTCCGACAAGGCTTTGGCCGCCGATGGGAACATCGGCGCCTCGCCAATCCCCAGCAATACCCGCAGGCCCATGAATCCGGCAAAACTGTTGACCATGCCAAACGCTGCCTGGGCTACCGACCAGCCCAGCAACGAGGCACCCAAGGCGATCTTGCTGCCCAGGCGGTCGATGATCATGCCCATGGGCAATTGGGCAAAGGCATAGGCAATGGAAAACGCCGACAACAGAATGCCCATCTGCGACGGGCTGATCATCATGTCTTTCTGGATGGAGGTGTTGGCAATCGACAGCGCACTACGGTCCAGGTAGTTGACGATGCCGATCAGCAGCAGGAACACGACGGTGATGCGCTGGTACTTCTTCATAGGGTTCATGTGATGACCTTTCTTATTATTGTTGCCGCGCTATCAGCGCCTTGACGATCCCTCGATGCTGCTGCGCCCCTCCCTGACGCAGCGTGTCGTTCAAAACTGGCGCGCGGTGGCTGCAACCTCCAACAGGCCACGTTGGCCAAGGTTGTCGATCAGCGCGCGCAGGCCAAAGGCCCACTGCGGTGCCAGATCGCTGGTGGTCACGCGGTTGCACAGAGTACCCAGTTGCGGGTTGCTGATGCTCACCACGTCACCCGGTTTGTGGGTAAAGCCGTTACCCGGCTGATCGCGGTCCTGCTTGGGAGCGAACAGGGTACCGAGGAACAGCACCAGGCCGTCGGGGTATTGGTGATTCTCGTTGAGGGTTTGCTGCACCAGGTCTTGCGGGTCACGGCTGATCTGCCGCATTGAGCTACGCCCGGACAGGATGAAACCGTCCATGCCTTCGACCCGCAGGTCCACCTCGGCGGCGCGCACATCGTCCAGACCAAAGCTTTCGTCAAACAGCCGCAGCAGCGGGCCCAGTGCAGTGGACGCGTTGTTGTCCTTGGCCTTGGACAGCAGCAAGGCGCTGCGCCCTTCGAAGTCACGCAGGTTGACGTCGTTGCCGAGCATGGCGCCCTTGATGCTGCCATCGCTCGACACCGCCAGTACCACTTCGGGCTCTGGGTTGTTCCAGCTGGACTTGGGGTGGATGCCAATGTCGGCGCCGTGGCCAACGGCCGACAGCGGCTGGGCCTTGGTGAACACTTCGGCATCCGGGCCGATGCCCACCTCCAGGTACTGCGACCACAGGCCCTGCTCTACCAGCACCTTGCGTAGCGCTTCGGCCTGGGCCGAGCCAGGTACGATCTGCGACAAATCGGCCCCGATGCGGCTGGCCAGGGTGTCACGGATAGCGTCAGCCTTGGCCGGGTCGCCCTTGGCCTGTTCTTCCACCACACGCTCCAGCAGGCTGGTGGCGAAGGTCACGCCTGCGGCCTTTACCGCTTGCAGGTCGATCGGCGCCAGCAGCCAGGGTTGGCGTGGGTCCCGCTGAGCGGGGTCGCTGTTGCCCAGCAATGCCGGCAACGCAATCAAGGGTTCGGCCAACGGCAAGGCACGCAGGTAGGCCACCGGGTCGGCCACTTCCAGCAGGGCCGATACAGTCGCCACGTGGGTGCTGATATCGTAGACGGCACCGCCTTTCACCAGCACTACCGCCGGCCCTTGGTCCGGCAACCAGACCCGCCCTACCCAGCTGCCGTTATCGAACACGCTGGCATCATGTTTTAGCGTCAGCGGTTGATTGGCGTTCGATCGTTCAGTCATCGGTGTACCCTTAATGTGCATCAATGGGAAAGTGCCGGCAGTTGCAACTGCCCGGCCAGGCGGTCAAGGTCGGCCATCACCTGAGGCGAAAGATTCACGCCCTGCTCCAGGGCCTGGCGACGCAGGGCAAGGCCAGCTTGCCCAGGCAAACGCACCGGGCGCTCGGGGTCGAGCGGGCGGCTGGCAAGTACCAGTCGGCCCAGGAAGCTGGTTTCATCGGTGAACGCTTCCAGGCCGCCAAAGAAGCGCGGGTCGATGACCACGGCAGTAGCCGAGGCACCCCACTGCTCTGGTGCATCCTTGCGCCCGTGGCCGCCCAAGCCCGACGTCAGGGCTTCAACCAGCAGCGCAAGGGCGAAGCCTTTGTGGCCAAAGGCCTGGCCACCCAAGGGCAGGATGCTGCCTTGCGGGCGAGTGAAGAAATCACCTGGGTCGTCGCTCAGTTGCCCGTCATTGCTCACCACTACCGGGTGCGGCAGGCGGCTGCCGGCATCGCGGCATTGGCCGACCAGGCCGAGGGTGACGGTGGACATGCTGACATCGAGCAGAATCGGCTCGCCCTGGGTCGGGATACCGGCAGCAATCGGGTTGGGGGTGTACACCGGGTCAATGCCGCCATGGGCGCAAACCAGCCCCAACGAAGGGTCCGAAGAGTAAACCATGGCCACCAAGCCCTGGTCGGTGTAGGGCTTGAGGTAGGCAGCCAGGCAGCCGATATGCGCCGCACGGCGCACCACTGCAATACCGATGCCCTGTGCGGTCGCGCCCTTGGCCGCACAGTCCAGGGCCCGGCTGACGCAATACGGCCCCAACACATAATGGCCGTCGAACAAGCTGGAAATGCCACTGTCCGCGACCTGTTCCAGCGCCTGCGCGCGGGCCTTGACGTGCCCGCTGAGCATACCGTCGATGTAGCGGCTGACCAGGTTCAGGCCATGGGTACGATGGCCGAGCAATTCGCCTTCGAGCAGCACCCGGGTCACCGCCCGGGCGACATCGGCATCGGCACCGGCTTTGGTGAACAGTCGCTCGACGAACGTGGTCAGTGCTTGCGCGTCGTACTGCGTGTTTTGAGTCATGCAGTTACCTCGAAAAGGGGACGGGAGCGGTCGATCAGGTCACTGCCCCAATCTGCCAGGGCACGAATTCGTTCTGTCCATAGCCGTGCTGTTCGCTCTTGCTGCGTGCTCCGGAGGCAATGCGCAGCATCTGTTCGAAGATGAATGCGCCGCGCTCCTCGATACTGGTAGAGCCGTCGGCGATGCCACCGCAATTGACGTCCATGTCCTCTTGCTGGTGCTCGAACACCCGGTTGTTGGTCGCCAGCTTGATCGACGGTGCCGGGGCACAGCCGTAGGCCGAACCACGGCCGGTGGTGAAGGCGATCAGGTTGGCCCCCCCGGCCACCTGACCGGTGGCCGATACCGGGTCGTAGCCAGGGGTGTCCATGAACACCAGGCCCTGGGCACGCACGGCTTCCGCGTACTGGTACACATCGACCAGGTTGCTGGAGCCAGCCTTGGCCACCGCACCTAGGGACTTCTCGAGGATGGTGGTCAGCCCCCCTGCCTTGTTGCCGGCCGAGGGGTTGTTGTTCAGTTCGGCGTTCATGCGCTGGCAGTAGTCTTCCCACCAGCGGATGCGCGCCACCAGCTTTTCGCCCACCTCACGGCTTACCGCGCGGCGCGTCAGCAAGTGCTCGGCACCGTAGATTTCCGGGGTCTCGGAGAGGATCGCGGTGCCACCGGCTGCCACCAGGCGGTCGACAGCATTGCCCAATGCCGGGTTGGCGGTAATCCCCGAGTAACCATCGGAGCCGCCACACTGCAGGCCGACCACCAGGTGCCGGGCGCTGACCGGCTGACGCCGCACCTGATTGGCCTCGGCCAGCAGCGTCTTGACCTGTGCGATACCGGCTGCGATGGTTTTCGACGTGCCACCAATCCCCTGGATGGTGAATGCGCGCAGTTGCGCGCTGGCCTGCAGGCCCTGGGTTTCCAGCAGGCTTTCGATCTGGTTGGTTTCGCAGCCCAAACCAATGATCAGCACGGCAGCGAAGTTGGGGTGAACGGCATACCCGGCCAAGGTGCGGCGCAGCAGGCCAAGGGCTTCGCCGCTGGGGTCCACTGCGCAACCGGCACCGTGGGTCAGGGCCACCACGCCGTCGATGTTCGGATAGTCGGCCAGCACCTCGGGATGGATGTCACGGCGAAAATGGTCGGCCACGGCGCGGGCCACGGTCGCCGAGCAGTTCACCGAGGTAAGAATGCCGATGTAGTTGCGGGTAGCGACCCGGCCATCGGCGCGCACGATGCCCTGAAACTGTGCGGTGCTGCCCGGCTGAGTGCGGGTATCGACACCAAAGGCATAGTCACGGGCAAAATCGCCCATCTGCACGTTGTGCACATGGACATGGTCGCCAGCGTCGATAGCCTGCGAAGCGAAGCCGATGATCTGCCCATAACGGCGCAGCGGCTGGCCCTGCTCCACACGCTCGGTGGCGAGCTTGTGGCCCGAGGGAATTGGCTGGCGCACGGTGATCGCCTCGGCATCCAGGCGCAGCCCTTGCGGCAGGGCCTGGCGAGCAATGAGCACATTGTCCAGCGGGTTGAGGCGGATGACGGCTGGGTCACCGGATTTGGCAATCAGTTGCATGGGACCTCTCAGGGCGGTGCGGCTGACTTCTTGTTATGGCTGTCGCCACTGTAAGAAGCCTTGCGCAACATTCCCAATGAGATGATCCGATCGAACGATAACCTGGCGTTATCGCAACAAGATATCGGTGCGAAATCTTCAATCGACTATGGGGGCCATTGGGTCGTGCAGCAGCCCCCCGCTTCCTATGCTAGCGCTGCCCTGCGACGTTGTGCGCCCTCCAGCAAGATCTCGACAAACGCGCGGGCCGAAGCACTCAGCGGTTCATCCTTGCGGGTGACCACACCATACTCCAGCGCCGGCACATGCAAGGGGCTGTGCAGCTCCTTGAACTGCCCGCTGGCCAACTGCGCAGCAACCATCGAGCGCGGTAACATGGCGATCATCGGGGCTGATTGCAGCAGTTGCAGGAACATCGGCATGGAGATGGTCTCCACGCTGTCGGCGGGCGTTGCGATACCGGCCACCCGAAACGCCTGCTCCAGGCGGTTGCGGATCGGCGTGCCCACCGGGTACAGCACCCACGGCCAGTCGCCGAGTGCTTCCAGTGGCGTGCTGTCGAGCTGGTTGAGCGGGTGCTCGCTGTTCACTACCAGGCTGAAGGGCTCGGGCTCCAGCGGCTGGAAGTCGAACAGTTGGCTGAAACGCTCTTCGGTGAAACGGCCAATCATGATGTCCAGCTTGTTCTGCTCAAGCATGGTCAGCAGGTGATCACTGGAATGCTCCACCACTTCAATCGACAGCAATGGGCTGCGTGCCTTAATGGCGGCGATGGCCTGCGGCAGCACCAAGGCGGTTGCGGCAAAGATCCCACCAACGCGGATAAAGCCATGCCCGCCGTTACGCAGGCGGTTGACCTGGTCGACAAACTGTTGCGACTCGGCCAGCGCACCCTGGGCGTAACGCACCACGTATTCACCCAGCTCGGTGGGCGGCATGCTGCGTGGCAGGCGCTCGAACAGGGCAAAGCCGAACTGCTCCTCAAGGTCACGCAGCATCTTGCTGAGTGCTGGTTGGCTGAGGTTCATGCGTGTGGCAGTAGCGTGCATGTTGCGCGTGCGCGCCAGGGTATCGATCAGCACCAGGTGCTTGTAGCGGATCCAGTTGCAAAAACTGGAATGGGTCATGTCCGACGGCATAGACGCAGGGCCTCGTGCGGGTGAAAGTTATTGAGCGCGCAAATAGCCCAGCAAGGTATCGAGGGCAACCGAGTTGGGCCGCGAACGCAGGGTCAGCACGCCAAGGTTGGCCATGGCCAGAGGAAGTTCCACGGGCAGGATGGCGACCATGCCATAGCGGGCATAGTGCTGGGCCACGTCATTGGGCACCACCGCGATCATTTCAGACGCTTCGAGCATGGCAGTGGTCGCCAGGATCGAGGCGGTTTCGACGATATCCAGCGACTGCACCATGCCCCCGGCCTGCAATGCGCTTTCGACGCGGCGGCGCATCGGGCTGCCGATGGGGTGCAGAATCCAGGTCAAGTGCACCAGATCGGCTAGCTGCAGGCAGGCGACTGTAGCCAAGGGATGGCCTGCGCGGGCAATCACGCGCATTTGTTCACCGCCTTCGAACAGCTCGATGTTCAACGCCTGGCTGTCGCTCTGGTCCGGCAGGCGCCCCACCACCATGTCGAAGTCGCCACGCAGCAAGGCGGGCAGCAAAGTATCGCTGGTGCCTACTTCCAAGGCGATGCGCACGTTGGGGTGGTCGCGTTTGTAGGCCAGCACCGCCTTGGTCAGCACACCCGGTACCGGGCCCATGACGCTGCCCACCCGCACCAGGCCGGAAGCCCCGCGCGCCAGTTCGGCAATTTGCGCCTGGGCATGCTCGAACTCATGCAACGCGTTCTGCGCATAGCGGATCATCACCTCGCCATACAGCGTCGCTTGCATACCCCGTGGCAGGCGTTCGAACAAACGCACCCCCAGGCGCTCCTCGAGCTGCTGCAGCAACAGGCTGGCAGCCGGTTGCGTGGTGTGCATCGCGGCCGCCGCACGGCGCAGGTTGCCGAATTCGCCCAAGGCATTGAGCAACGTGATCTGCCGGCTGGAGATCTTCAGTGCGCCGAGGCTGGCAGGCACCTGGGTGTTGTCGGTTGACGAGCGAGACATATCGAATCCGGTATCGCTGGTTAAGATTTGGCGATTATGCCTGTATCGCTCGACAACCTACAGTCAGCGCTCCCAGTGCTTGAACAGAACAAGAGCCGACCATGAGCATACGTATTACCCACCTGAGCGTTCGTGACATCCGTTTCCCCACTTCGCTGTCGCTGGATGGCTCCGACGCCATGAACAGCGCCCCCGACTATTCGGCGGCCTACGTGGTGCTGCACACTGACGCAGCAGCCCTTGAAGGCCACGGCCTGACCTTCACCATCGGCCGTGGCAACGAGATTTGCGCGGCAGCGGTGCAGTCGCTGGCCCCCCTTATCGTCGGCCTTACCCTTGAAGAAATCACCGCCGACATGGGCGCTTTCTGGCATCGCTTTACCGTCAGCGACAGCCAGCTGCGCTGGCTGGGCCCGGAAAAGGGCGTGATCCACCTGGCCACTGCCGCCATCATCAATGCCGTATGGGACCTGTGGGCCAAGCACGAGGGCAAGCCCGTCTGGAAGCTGCTGGCCGACATGACACCCGAACAGCTGGTGCACTGCCTGGACTTCAGCTACGTCACCGATGTGCTCACACCCGAAGAAGCCATCGCCCTGCTGCGCCGTCAGGCACCGGGCAAAGCCCAGCGCGAGGCGCAGATGCTGCGTGAAGGCTACCCAGGCTACACCACTGCACCGGGCTGGCTGGGCTACAGCGAAGAGAAAATGCGCACGCTGGCCCGCGAGGCCGTGGCAGACGGTTGGACCCATATCAAGCAGAAGATCGGTGCCGACCTGGAAGAGGACATCCGCCGCGCCAGCATCCTGCGCGAAGAAATTGGCTGGGACCGCACCTTGATGATGGACGCCAACCAGGTGTGGAGCGTGGAGCAGTCTATTGCCAACATGCGCCGCCTGGCTGCCTTCGAACCGCTGTGGATCGAAGAGCCGACCAGCCCCGACGACATCCTCGGCCACGCCACCATACGCCAGCGCATCGCGCCGATTGGCGTGGCCACCGGTGAGCATTGCCATAACCGGGTGATGTTCAAGCAGATGTTCCAGGCCGGTGCGCTGGACTTCTGCCAGCTGGACGCAGCCCGCCTGGGTGGCCTGAACGAAGTGCTGATCGTACTGCTGATGGCGGCCAAGTACGACGTGCCGGTGTGCCCGCACGGCGGTGGCGTCGGGCTGTGCGAATATGTGCAGAACATTGCCTTGTTCGACTACATCGCGGTGTCGGCCTCGTTGCACAACCGGGTGCTGGAGTATGTCGACCACCTGCACGAGCACTTCATCGACCCGGTGGTGATCCGACGCGGGCGCTACATGCCGCCACAACGCCCCGGTTACAGCATTGAAATGCACGCCGAGACCCTGGAGCGCTACCAGTACCCCAATGGCGCAGTGTGGCTCGACATCAACCGCTCCTGACCCACAGACCTGGGTGTGCCGTGGCCACACGGCACGCCACCAGCACTTTTCATGGGGAAAAAAACAATGACAACCCTCACCCGCGCAGCGGCTTCGGCCCCTGCCGCCACGAACGAACAGCGCCTGAACAGCTTGCTGCTACGCAGATTGATGCCACTGCTCATCGTCGTCTACGTGATGAGCTTTCTTGACCGCACCAACATCGCCCTGGCGAAAGCGAGCATGGGCATCGACCTGGGCCTTTCGGCAGCAGCCTATGGCCTGGGCGCTGGCTTGTTCTTTCTCACCTATGCCCTGGCCGAAGTGCCCAGCAACCTGATCATGCACCGGGTGGGCGCGCGCTTCTGGATCACCCGCATCATGATTACCTGGGGCCTGCTCTCGGCGGGCATGGCCTTCGTCCAGGGTGAAACGTCGTTCTACATCATGCGCCTGTTGCTGGGGGTGGCCGAAGCGGGCCTGTTCCCCGGTGTAATGTTGTACCTGACCTACTGGTTCGACCGCGAACAGCGCGCCCGCGCCACCGGTTACTTCCTGCTGGGCGTGTGCCTGGCCAACATCCTCAGTGGCCCGCTGGGCGGTGCCCTGCTGGAAATGGATGGTGTGCTGGGCTGGCACGGCTGGCAGTGGCTGTTCGTGCTCGAGGGCCTGCCTGCCGTGGCCTTGGCCTTCGTGGTGTGGAAAAAGCTGCCGGACGGCCCGGCCTCGGCGCCCTGGCTGTCGGCCGCCGACGCCCAGGACATCGAACGCCGCCTGGCCGCCGAACGGGCTGCCGCACCGCAGCAGAGCAAGCTGGGGCAGATGTTCCGCGACCGGCAGATCTGGCTGGCGATCGGGGTGTACTTCGTGCACCAGATCACCATCTACACGGTGATTTTCTTCCTGCCCGGCATCATCAGCACCTACGCTGCCCTATCACCCTTCCAGGTCGGCCTGCTGACAGCAGTGCCCTGGATTGCCGCTGCCATAGGCGCCGCCACCCTCCCACGCCTGGCCACCTCACCGCGCCGCTGCCGCACGCTGCTGTTCTTCGGCCTGTTGACCATGGCCACCGGGTTGCTGCTGGCATCGCTGAGCAGCTCCTTCATTGGCCTGATCGGTTTTTCCCTTACCGCACTGATGTTGTTCGTGGTGCAGTCGATCATCTTTGTCTTCCCCTCCAGCCGTCTGAGCGGTAACGCACTGGCGGCGGGCCTGGCCTTCGTCACCACCTGTGGCCTGTTGGGTGGCTTCGTCGGGCCGTCGGTGATGGGGTTGATCGAGCAGACCACCGGTAGCACCCGCCATGGTCTATGGATCATTGCAGCATTGCTCGTATTGGCGGCACTGGTCAGTACCCGTTTGCGCCAAGGGCAGGAACAACACTAAGTAGTACGCAATTTCACGCCCCTGCCAGGAGCAGCCTTGTGTTACGAAAAAGCCATGAATGCCTCATGCAGTTATTTGGCATGCCGACCCTTTCGCAGCACAAGGCTACTGCTACAGGTTGCGAGTACGACGCCCGCAACGCGGCTCCAACGCCTGTGCCAAGCGCGTTACCGCCTGTTGCAGATCATCCGGGTGCCCCCCCAACCACATCAATGCCAGGTATTGCGTGTAGCGCCCCTGCAGGCTGAACTGCTCGCCGGACAGCACATGCAACGGTGAGCCTGCCAACGCTGCGTTAATACCCTCCCACACCAGCGGCTGACGGAAGCGCACCCACAGCATCTGCCCGCCTTGCGGCATCTCCAGCACCACCCGCTGGCCGAATTGCAACGCCAGCACACGCGCCAGGCATTGCGTGCGCCTTTGCAGGTCCAGGCGTAACTGTACCCATTGCGTCTCGATTTCCCCCTTGCCCAGCATGTGCGCAAGCGCCTGCAAGCGTAGCGGCGCCAGCCGAAATGCTCGCTCGGCGAACGCCTTGGCCAACTCGGCGTCACGGCTCAGTAAATAGGCATACGGCGCTTCGGGCCCCACCGCAGCCTCGAACGTGCCCATCACCAACAGCCAACGCGGGTCCACCCAGTCGCGCAAGCGTTTGTTCGGTGGCCCGCTGTAACAGAGTTCGCTGTCCAGGTCGTTTTCCAGCAACCACACAGGGTACTGGCCAAGCAATAGACCAAGCTGCTGCTGATAGTACGGTGAAAGCAGCCGCCCTTGTGGCATGCCCAGGCACGATGGCATGACCAGCATGTTTACCGGCTCGCTCCCCAGCAACCTGGCCAAGGCAGGCAGGTCTGGGTTGCCCTGAGCATCCAGTGGCACCTCCAATACGCGCATGCCAGCACGCGCCAAGGCGCGTAAAACCTGCCAGCAACAGGGCGAATGTACCAGCACAGTACCGCCATGCAAGGCCAGCGCCGCGAGCAGTGTCTCGATCAACGCCAGCACATCGGGGGCCAGTTGCACATCATCGGCACGCCAGTACTGGCTGGAGGACCGGGTATAGCGTTCAGCAATGGCATTGCGCAATCGGGTGCTGCCAAGCGCATCCCAGGGTGCAACGCTGCAGTCACGTTGGCGGGCCAGGCGCCGCTCGTGGCCTAGCAGAATGCGCTCCAACAGCGGCTGCGCCGGCAAGGGAGGCTGTCTGTGCGTAGCCACGGCCTGTTCTTTGCCAGCGTTATCCACGTAATAGCCCGACCTCGGCCGGCAGTGCACGCGGCCCTCTTCTTCCAGCAGGCTATAGGCATTCTGTACCGTGGCCAACGACACCCGCAGCCGCCGGGACAGCGCACGCAATGACGGTAACCGGCATGGGCCATCGCCAGCAGCCTGATCGATCAATGCTTCCAGGTAGCGATACACCTTGCGATACGCGAACTCGCCGGCGGTCGCTCGCCCCATCAAGGCAGCCCCGCAAAGCCGCGCCGCCGCCCCGACGCCTGCCGCGGCAACAACCTCAGGTGCACATCGCGGCGGGCCAGATAGTTAAGCAGACGCCAGGCAGTCAGCGGCAACTGCCCGGCATAAATCGCCCGCAATTGGCCCAGCGGCATGCCACTTGTGTTCACCAACCAGGCTTTTACCGCATCGGGGCAGGGTTTGCCTTGCAAGGCCCTGTGCAGGTACGGCAACGCTACCAGCATGTCGGCATGCCGACACTGCAAGAACCGCTCGAGGTTTTTCCCCTGCCTGGCAAAGGGGCTGAACAGCAAGCACACCAATTGGGTCTGATTGATGCCGTAGGCTTTGCCGAGTTGCAACTGATGTGCCTCGCGCTGTTTGCTACCGGCCACCTGCCCTGCCAGCCGCAGCGCTGGACGACCAGCCTGTGGCTCCAGACTGCGCGCACGCAGTTGGTGCAACTGTGCCATGGTTAGCGAGTCGACGAATTCCGACAGTGGCAAAGCATCCGGGACGGCCTCGAAACCACACCCCAGCATGGCATCAAGCGGCTGCTCTTCAAGCAAGTGCGGCAGCAAGTCATCAAGGGCTAACAGCCGCACCGTCGCCCCTTCCGGTGCAGCACCCAATGCCGGCTCTGCCAGGCTACCCTGCGCGCCACCGGCAGCGCCATGTAACCGGCCCAAGCCATTCACCAGCGCCGCCAGGCACTGGTGTACCGCATACGGACCGCGCTCCCCGGCAAGGCGCAGGCTACGCCTCGCCCACGCCAGGTATCGACGGCGCTGAAAGGCGGGTATAGCCGTGACCAATGCATCGGCGGGCGCCTCTGCCAGCAGCGCAAAACCAACG